>JBDSUJ010000129.1:0-2772 GCA_039927815.1 Croceibacterium sp.
GAGGCGCGGCTCGAGCGCACGCTGGGCGCGATCAGCCTGGCGAGCGGCTCGGACCCCGCGCCCGACGCCGCTGCGATCATGCGGCTGCTGGTGGGCAAGGCTGTGGACAACCTGGGGACATTGCTGCCGCGCGACCTGATCGCCCGCGCCCGCTTTGCCGGGATCGACGCGCTCGATCCCTCCCGATTGGCCGCAGACGCCGAAGCATGGTTGGCGCCCCTGCTCGAAGGCCGCCGCGATCTTGCCTTACCGCCCGGCACGATGGTGGAAGCGCTGTTATCCCATCTGTCGTGGGACGAACGCCAGCGGCTCGACCGCGCCGCGCCGCGCGAATTCGTCACCCCGGCGGCAAGCCACGCCGCCATCGATTATTCCGGCGACGATGCGCCCAGCGTCGAAGTGCGGGTGCAGGCGCTGTTCGGGCTCGACCGTCACCCGCTGGTTGGCGACACACCGCTGCTGCTCAAGCTGACCAGTCCGGCGGGCAGGCCCTTGCAGGCCACGCGCGACTTGCCCGGGTTCTGGCGCGGCAGTTGGGCCGAAGTCAGGAAAGAGATGAAGGGACGCTACCCCCGGCACCGCTGGCCGGACGAGCCGTGGACCGAGGCGCCGAGCCTCAAGACCAAGAACGCCTTTCTGCGGTCTTGATTTCGCGGCCCAATCGACCGAAAGCCGCTGCCATGCAGGCCCGCATCTTCCAACGCCCCAAGAATGCCATGCAGTCAGGCAAGGCGCTGACCGACCAGTGGGTCCTCGACTTCGTTCCGGCGCATGCCAAGAAGCCCGATCCGCTGATGGGCTGGCCCGGTAGCGGCGACACCCAGCAGCAACTTCAGCTGCACTTCGCGAGCAAGGACGAGGCGCTCGCTTATGCGGCAAAGTACGGCATCGAAGCGGTGGTGCACGAGCCTCCCCCGCGGCGGCTCAAGCTCCAGGCTTACGCCGACAATTTCCGCTGACGATTGCGTTTTGGCCGATCTGGCGCCATAGGCGCGGCGGGAGTCGGGTGGACGTTCGCGTTCGCTTACCTGGTCAGATCCGGAAGGAAGCAGCCAAGGTGAATGGCAGCGGGTCGCCCGGCTCCTAATCGCCGATGACATTGCCCGGCCCACACCCTAGTTTCACCCAATGAGCGATTCCGGCGACATTTTCGGCGCTCCTCCCGACACGGAGGATTCGTCCCAGCCGTCCGCGGCCGAACTCGAAGCGGCGGGCCAGAACGCGATGTTCGCGGATCCGGAAACCGTTGCGCCGCCCGCCGCTCCCGCGCCGGCCGCGCAGCCGTACCGGGTGCTGGCGCGCAAATACCGGCCGCAGACCTTCAGCGAGCTGATCGGGCAGGAACCGATGGTCCGCACGCTGGGCAATGCCATCACGCGTGAGCGGCTGGCGCATGCGTTTTTGATGACCGGGGTGCGCGGGGTCGGCAAGACCACGACCGCGCGGCTGATCGCCAAGGCGCTCAATTGTGTCGGAGCCGACGGGCAGGGCGGTCCGACGATCGATCCGTGCGGGGTGTGCGAGCCGTGCCGGGCGATCGCCGCGGGCCGTCACATCGACGTGATCGAGATGGACGCCGCCAGCCACACCGGAATCGACGACGTGCGCGAGATCATCGAGGCGGTTCGCTACGCGTCGGTCAGCGCGCGCTACAAGATGTACATCATCGACGAGGCGCACATGCTCTCGAAGCAGGCCTGGAATGGACTGCTCAAGACTCTGGAAGAGCCCCCGGCGCACGTGAAGTTCCTGTTCGCGACCACCGAGGTCGAGAAAGTCCCGGTGACGGTTCTCAGCCGGACCCAGCGGTTCGACTTGCGGCGGATCGCCGCGCCCGAGTTGCAGCGGCATTTCGCCTCGATCTGCCGCCAGGAGCAGGTTGAAGCCGAGGACGAAGCGCTGGCGATGATCGCGGCAGCGGCCGAGGGATCGGTGCGCGACGGGCTGTCGATCCTCGACCAGGCCATCGCGCATGCCGACTTCGACACCGAAGGCAAAGTGACCGCCGAGCGCGTCCGCGACATGCTCGGCCTGGCTGACAAGGGCGGCCAGCGGCGGCTGTTCGCGGCGATACTCGAAGGCGATGCGCCTGGCTTGCTCGAGGAAGTCGAGCGCCACCATGTCCTCGGGGTCGAGCCGATCGCGCTGATACGCTCGCAAATGGAACTGGCACACAAGATCGCTGTCGCCCAGATCGGCGGGGTCGGCGCCGACGCGCCGACCGCCGAAGAGCGCAACGCGATCGAGGAATGGGCCCGCCGGTTGACGGCCGGGCAAGTGCACCGGCTCTGGCAGCTGCTGCTCAAGGGGCATGACGAAGTCCGCGGCGCGCCCGATCCGTTGATCGCGGCCCAGATGGCGCTGCTGCGCGTGCTCCATGCGGCGGACCTGCCCGATCCCGGTGAGCTGGCAAAGACGCTGACGCGCTTGTCGGAGGCCGCCGCCTCTGCGCCAGTCGCCCCCGCCGGCGATCAGCCGGCGCCCGCGGCCAGGCTCGATTGGCGCGAGTTGTGTGACCGGGTTGAGCAGGTGGGCATGCTGCGCGTGGCAGGGGTGATGCGCGACTGGATCCGGGTTATCGACCTTGCCCCCGGTACGTTGGCTTTTTCGCTCGCGCCGGGCCTCAACGAGGATCCCGCGCCGGACCTGCGCGATGCCTTGCGCAAACTGACCGGGGAGCGCTGGCACGTCGAGCGCGGGACTGGCGACGGCCTGCCGTCGCTGCGCGAGACCGCCGACGCGGAGAAAGCCGAGGCGGCCCGGCGCGTCCGA
>JBDSUJ010000130.1:0-10304 GCA_039927815.1 Croceibacterium sp.
ACTCATGGTCGAACTTGACGATGTGGCCGTAACCGATGTCCCACGGGGTTAGGTAATAGCCCGAGATGTCGTCGGGCACGTAGCTGCCGCCGATCGAGCACTTGCCGGCGTAGGAATCGGCACCGGCCCAGGCGCGGTAATCCTTCATCATCTGGCTGGTGCCGGTGAACACGGCAGGCAGCGGCGACGGCAGCCAGCCCGATTCGAGCGTGTTCGACGAATAGGCGCGCCCACCGACCAGCGTCAGGCCGTCGTTCTTGCCGGCTTCGACCAGCGCGGCATGCACCGCGCCGTAGTCCGCCCAGGGGCCGAACAGCTCGTAGCCGGGCTGGCCCGCCATGCCGTGGCGCAGCGCGATCACGTCCTTACCGGCGATGTCGATGTGCGCCATGTTGAAGAACTTGAGGTCCGGAGCCTGCTGGCCGAGCGCGGCCGACAGGATCTTCATCGCGTTCGGGCCCTGGAGCTGGAAGCGATAGTTCTTGCGTTTACCGTCGGTGCGCAGCGCGGTGCGCTCGTCCCGTTCGACGGTCACGTTCCACTTGCTGCCATCGGGCTTGGGATACTGGGCGTGGAATTCGACCCATTCGATCGCGGGTGCGCGTCCGACCAGGCTGAATTCGTTTTCTGCCAGGTAGAACAGGATCACGTCACCGATCACGTAGCCGTCCGGCGTCACCGGCACATATTGCTTGGCCTTGTTGACGGCAAAATTCTTGAAGCTGTTGATTGCGGTGTATTGCAGCAGGTCGAACGCGTCGGGCCCGCGCACGTACAACTCGACCATGTGATAGCTCTGGTTGAACAGCACCGCGCTTTTCGACCACGCCGCCTGTTCGTTGCGCCAGTTGGAGTATTCCGCCGGGACGCCCGGATAGACGTTTGGGCCGACTTGCTGGTTGCGCAGGAAATCAACGACGTTGCCAGCTGAATCGAGCTTCTGCTGTAGGGTCTGATCAGTCATGAAATTCCTCTCCTTGAGGGTCTTGTCGGGGTTCAATCGGTCGTTGGCATTTGCAGCCAGCGGGCGATGGCGTCATTCACCGGCCCCGGTGTTTCGCGCAGGACCATGTGTCCGGCGCCGGGCACGATGACAAGTTGGGAATCGGGAATGGCTGCCGCGATCGTTTCATGCTGTGCCGGCGGGCTCCACGCGTCGAGCGCGCCGGTCATGACCAGCGTCGGGCACGCGATTTGCGGCAACAGCGATTCCACTTCGGGGCGAATCAGCAGCGCATTGATCTGCGCGTCGAATTGCTCCTGACTCGCGGCGAGACACATCTCGCGCATGTCGGCATAGTCCGGTCCGTCGCGGTTTGCGGGGGCGACCATCGGCGGTAGCCACGCATCGACCAGCGCGGGAAATCCCTTGTCGTGTCCGATCGCCTGGAGCGCGCGGCGCTTGCCCGGCTCGGCGTCCGCCAGAGAATGGATGCCCGTGCTGCACAGCGCCAGCCGGCGCACTCGGCCGGGCGCCAGGCGATATACTTCGAGCGCGACTCGCCCGCCCATTGAATGACCGAACAGGTCGAACCGATCGGGCGCCTCGGCAAGCACCATGCGGGCCATCTGCGTGAGGCTGTCGGCCAGGCCATAACCGGCGATGGCGCGCGCGCCGGGGAACGCCGCCAATTGCGGCGCAAACATGCGCGCGTCGCAGATCAGGCCGGGCAGGAACAGCAGCATCTCTCTCGCCGAAGTCTTTTTTAGCTTTAGTTCGCGGTCGTGAAAATTCGCCTATACGAAGATTGCCGGTTGCGCTAGAGCCTTTGTTAAAGCGGTCCGAGGGCCTAAAGGCCCCGCGCGTCTAGAGAGGAAAGACCCTGCATGTCCTACGCCGCGATTCATCCCGACTGGGAAAAGCCACGCACCAACATGGTCGACGGTTACTCGCTGGAGATGACTGCCAAGGAACTCGGCGGCCTGCGCGAAGCAGCGCCGCTGATCCGCCCCGGCACGCAAGTTGCGGTGACGTTCCTGCCGGGCGAGGAAATCGTCCAGCGCATCGAAGCGGCCAAACTGGTCCGCCAGCTTGGGTTCGAGCCGATCGTCCATTTGTCCGCGCGGCGCCTCACGTCGAAGGACGAGCTCGACAACTATCTTGCCGCCATCACCGGCGAAGCCGGCGTGAAGCGCGTCTTCATGATCGCGGGCGACCCGCCCGAGGCCGAAGGACCGTTCGAGAACGCGCTGCAGATCATCGAGAGCGGCCTGCTCGAAAAGCACGGCATCACCATCGCCGGCATCGGCGGGCACCCTGAAGGTCACCCCAACAACGAACCGCACGAGCTGTGGGACTGGATGGAGCGCAAGATCGACGCGCTGCGCCAGCGTGGCATCACCCCGCTGGTCGTCACCCAGTTCGCGTTCGACGACGATGCGATCGTCCAGTGGGTCAAGGAAATGCGCGCCCGCGGGATCGACGTACCGGTGCGCCTCGGCGTCCCCGGGCCGGCCGGCATCAAGCGCCTGCTCGGCTTTGCCAAGCGGTGCGGCGTGGGCGCCAGCGCCAACGTAATGAAGAAATATGGCGTCTCGATCACCAACCTCCTTGGCAGTGCCGGGCCTGACAAACTGGTCGATTCGCTGGACCGGAAACTCACCGCCGAGGAGCATGGCCGCGTCCGCCTGCACTTCTATCCGTTCGGGGCGCTGACCGCGTCGGCCGAATGGATCAACCAGTACTCAGCGAAACATTCCTGACATGGCGCAAGTGATCGACGGGCGGGCGGTCGCCCGCCAGCTCGACGTCAAGACCAAGGCGCTGGTTGACGCGCTCGTCGCGGGCGGTGGCCCGCGCCCCGGGCTGGCGGTGGTGCTGGTTGGCGGCGACCCCGCGAGCGAGGTCTATGTCCGCCGCAAGATCAAGGGGTGCGAGAAAGTCGGCATCCGCAGCTTCGAGCACCGGCTCCCGGCCGAGACCACCGAGCACGCGCTGCTGACGCTGATCGCCCGGCTCAATGCCGATCCCGAAGTGCACGGGATCCTGTGCCAGGTGCCGCTGCCGGCGCATATCGACACGCGCACCGTGCTGGGCGCGGTGTCACCCGACAAGGACGTCGACGGGTTTCACCCGGTCAACGTCGGTCGGCTCAGCACCGGCACCGGTGGGATCGTGCCGTGCACCCCGCTCGGCATCATGATCCTGCTCGAAAGCGTGATTGACGATTTCGTCGGGCTGGATGCGGTGGTGATCGGGAAGTCGAACATCGTCGGCAAGCCAGTCGCCATGCTGCTGCTCGAGCGCGAGTGCACGGTAACCGTCACGCACATCCACACCGAGAACCTGCGCGACCTATCCCGCAAGGCCGACATCATCGTTGCCGCGGCCGGCGCGCCGGGGCTGGTCAAGGGCGACTGGGTCAAGCCCGGGGCCGTGATTATCGATGTCGGCATCACGCGCCTGATGGGCGACGACGGCAAGGAGAAGCTGGTCGGCGACGTCGCGTTCGACGAGGTTCAGCATGCCAGGGCAGTTACCCCGGTGCCGGGGGGTGTCGGGCCAATGACGATCGCCTGTCTGCTCGCCAACACGGTCCAGGCCGCCACGACAATCGCCGGCGGCTCAGCCGCAGCGCCCGACCCGTTTCACGACGCGCCCGACCGCACTCTGATCTACGGAACGACCGGCGAAGACAGCGCGGGCGGCTAGAGCCAGCCGATGCGGCGGAAGCGCAGGAACAGCAGCACGCAGATCACCGAAATCGCGCCCAGCACTTCGAAGTAGCCGTAGCGCCAGCGCAGTTCGGGCATGAAATCGAAGTTCATGCCGTAGATGCCGGCAATAGCGGTTGGTACCGCAAGGATCGCAGCCCACGCGGCGAGCTGGCGCGTGATCGCACCCTGGCGGCTCTGCTCGAGCAGGCCCGCCACTTCGACCAGCGCGGCGAGCGTGTCGTTGAGCATGTGAACCCGCGACACCGCGCGCCGGGCGTGATCGTAGACGTCGCGGAAATAGGGCCGCGCGCGTGGGTCAATCGCCGGCTGTTCGATCTCCCACAACTTGGCGGCCATTTCCTCCATCCGTCCGGCGATGCCTTCGAACTGCCGCAGCGTGCGGCGCAGGCGAAAGATGCGCCGGATGCGCGCTTGGTCGGGAAACGCGCCGATCGCGTTATCCTCCATCTCACCGGCGACCGTTTCGATTTCATCGAGCAGCGGGGCGTAGCAATCGACGATGAAATCGAGCACTGCGTGGAGCACGAAGTCCGGCCCTTCGGCGAGCCGGTCGGGATGAGCCTCGAGCTGCTGGCGCAGTTTGCCGTGCGCCTTGGAGCTGCCCTGGCGCACGGTGATGATGAAATCTTGCCCGAGAAATATCGAGGTCTGGCCATATTCGATCTTGTCGCCGCCTGACAGCTCGGCGGTGCGCGCGATCACGAACAGCTGCTTGCCATATGCTTCGGTCTTCGGAGCATGGCGTTCGGTCACGGCATCTTCGACCGCCAGCGGGTGGAGACCGTAATGGTGCTGGATCAGCGCCATTTCCTCCAGGCTCGGCTCATACAGACCGATCCAGTCGAATTCGCCGGTCCCGGCCGGGCGAGGCGCGTGGAGCGCCTCTTCCGACACGACCTTTCCGTCACGATAACGGCGCGCGGCAACGATCGTCATGCGGGGGTTTCCATCGGGCGGATATAGACCCGGGCAACCACTGGGAACAGCTCGGCGATCCGCGCTTCGATGTCGGCCACAGTCTGCTCGACATCGCGGGCGGTGATGGTGTCGTCGAAGTCGGCGCTGATCACGGCCACGACCATGTCGGGCGCCTGATGCACGGTCAGAACTTCGTGGACCGAGACCACACCGGCGTGGCCAACCGTGCAATCGTGAAGCGCGGCGACCAGCGCCGGATCGGCCGCCTCGCCGATCAGCAGCCCCTTGGCCTCGATCAACAGCGTGATCGCGGTGCCTGCCAGCACCAGCCCGATGAGGACCGAGGCGACGCCGTCCCAGTGCTCATTGCCGGTGATCACCACCAGCCCGATGCCGAGCGCGGCGATCACCAGCCCGGCCATCGCCCCCGCATTCTCCATCAGCACGATCAGCGTGGGCGCGTCCTTGGAATCGCGGATCGCGCGGAACACGCTCTTGGTCCCGCGCGAAGCGTTGAATTCCTTGAGCGCCGCGATCGTCGACCAGCCTTCGAGCAGGAACGCGATCCCCAGCACGACGAACGCGATCGTCGGCTCGGTAGTCGGGACCGGGGTGATAAGGTGCAGCACACCTTCGTAGATCGACACCCCCGCTCCGAGCGAGAACACCAGCATGGCGACGACGAACGACCAGAAATAGAGCTCTCGCCCATAACCCAGCGGATGCTTGGCGTCGGCTGGTTGGCGGCTGCGCTTGCCGCCGTACAGCAGCAGCACGTGGTTGGTCGAATCGACCAGGCTGTGGACGCCTTCGGTGACCATCGCGGATGAGCCGGTGATGCCCGCGGCGATGAACTTGGCCACCGCGATACCAACATTGGCGGCCAGCGCCGTCAGAATTACCCGGTTTGATCCGTGCCCCGCCATCGCTCGCCAACTCCCGCTATTCGCGCGCGTTCCGCATAGGGGGCTGGCAATGCGCTACGCAAGGCGGCAGGTAAGCGCGATGGATGCAGACCCGCTCGATATGGTGATGGTGAGCGCCGCACGGCCGGTCGCGGCATGAGCGCCCAGGAAGAGCAGCGCATCTGGACCGCCGCGCTTCTGGTGATCGGAGACGAGATCCTGTCCGGAAGGACGCACGACAGGAATATCGCCCAGGTCGCCAGCTGGCTGCAGGTGCAGGGCATCCGCCTGGCCGAAGTGCGGGTAGTGCCCGATGTCGAGACGCGTATCGTGGCGGCGGTCAACGCCCTGCGTACCGCGCACGATTACCTGTTCACCACCGGCGGGATCGGTCCGACGCATGACGACATCACCGTAGATTCGGTGGCCGCGGCGCTTGGCGTGCCGGTCGTGGTTCACCCTGAGGCGCGCCGCGTGCTCGAGGATTACTACGCCTCCCGCGGTGGCCTCAATGACGCTCGGCTAAGGATGGCGCGAGTGCCGCTAGGCGCCGGCCTGATCGCAAATCGCCTGTCGGGCGCGCCGGGCATCCAAGTTGGCAACGTGTTCATGATGGCCGGCGTCCCCCATATCACCGCGCAGATGCTCGACGCGCTGACCGGAACGCTGGAAGGCGGGGCCCCGCTGCTAAGCGGAACGGTCGGCGGTTGGATCAAGGAAAGCGAAGTCACCGACGTGCTGCGCGCGGTCGAAAAGGCGCACGCGGCGTGCCAGATCGGCAGCTACCCGTTCTTCCGGGAAGGTCAGGTCGGCGCCAATTTCGTCGTCCGCTCGACCGATCCCGCCGCGGTGCGAAGCTGCGTCGACGCCTTGTGCCAAGCGCTCGGTGAGGCGGGCCAGGATGTAGTGGCGGGGGGGATCTAACGGCCCGGCGCGCCTGTGATTTTGATTGCGCCGAGGCTCCGTGCGTTCCGCTTGCCCCCTGCAGGATAGCTGTGGCATTTACTTAAACGTCTAAATCGAAGGAATAAATTATGCGCAGGTTTGCCATTGCCGGTCGCGGGGCGCGCCGGGCGACGCTGTTGTTGCGTTCGTCGGCGTTGGTCCTGGCCTATGCCGGGTGCGCGGTGGCGTCCCCCGCGCTGAGCCAGCAGGCGGCAGTTACGCCGGCCGCCGCCGTTGTAGCTATGTCAGCCACCGGGGTTCCCGCATGGGGCCTTTCAAGCAGCGACCTGTCCGCCGATCCCACCGTTCGGTTCGGGGTGCTTCCCAATGGCATGCGGTACGCGCTCAAGCACAACGAGACGCCCAAAGGGGCGGCGGTCATCCGGTTTGCAATCGATGCCGGGATGCGCGAGTCCGACACCGCCCAGGCCGGTGCCGCCCATTTCCTCGAGCATATGGCCTTCAACGGTTCGACCCACATTCCGGAAGGTGAACTGGTCAAGCGGCTTGAACGGCTGGGCCTGGCGTTCGGCGCGGATACCAACGCCGAGACCGACCTCGAGCATACGACGTACAAGCTCGACCTGCCCAACCTGAATCCCGAGACGGTCGATGGCGGATTGACGTTCATGCGCGAGATCGCGTCCGAACTCACGCTCGCGCCGGCGGCCATGGATCGCGAACGCGGCGTCCTGCAATCCGAATTCCGCGTCCGCAACGTCCCCCCGCTGCGCCGCGCGCTCGATTCGATGGGCAAGCAGGTTCCCAATTCCCGGTTCGGCCCGGCAATTGTCGGGACCCTCGAATCGCTCGCCGGGATCACGTCGCCCCAGCTGCGCGCGTTTTATGAAGGATATTACCGTCCGGACCGCGCGACGCTGGTCATGGTCGGCGACTTCGACGTCTCGGCCATGGAGAAAGAAGTCCGCGCGCGCTTTTCGAACTGGCAGGCAAAGGGCGCCGCAAAGGCCCGTTACGAGCTCGCCATTGTCTCCGCGAATACACCGGCAGTCGGGACCTTCACTGATCCAGCGGTCCCGGAAATAATCGAATTCAACCGCGTGACCCCTTACGCCAAGCCGGCCAACACCGTGTCCGAGGAGCGCCGCCAGACGCTCGAGGCGATTGCCAGCGTGGCACTATCCAATCGCCTGAACACGCTCGCCCGCAAGCCCGCAAGCCCGCTCATCCTGGGCCAGGCGGCCGTGCAGGACTTTGCGCGCACCGCGCACACCGCCGTCGCCATTGTCGTGGCGAAAGACGGCCAGTGGCAGCCAGCCTTGGCGGTCGGCGAGCAGGAACTTCGCAAGGCCGTCCAGTACGGGTTTACCGCGTCCGAAATCGCCGAATCCAAGGCCAACATCCGCACCGCACTTGAAAATGCCGTCAAGCAGGAGGCGGGTCGGCCCAGTACCGCTATTGCCGACGAACTGGCCAGGGCGTCGCTGTCGAACGCTGTGTTCGTGTCGCCAACGGCCTCGCTCGCGCTCTACAACGCGCTCGATCCGACTCTCACTCCCGAAGCGGCAAGCGATGCTTTCCGGGCCGCCTGGAAGGGTGGGCCGACGCTGATCCATGTCGCGACCAAACAACCGATCGCCGATGGTGTCGCGGCAATCAATTCAACGCTCGCCGCCAGCACAAAGGTTGCGGTGGCCGCGCCGGTTGAAGACGCGAAACAGGCCTTTGCCTATGACGATTTCGGTCCGCCCGGGAAAATCGCTTCAGACCGGACGATTGCCGATCTGGGCATCCGCACCGTGCGTTTCGTCAATGGCGTCGAGCTGAACCTGAAGAAGACGGATTTCGAGCCAGGCAAGATAGCGTGGTACGGGAAAGTCGGCTCGGGAGCGCAAGTGTTCCCGACGGAGAAGCCCGGCCTGACGCTTGTCACGCAGATATTCACGGCGATGGATGGCCTGAAAAAGCATAATATCGACGAATTGCGTCGCATCACGGCCGGCCGCCAGGTCGGTATTGGATTGGCGGTCGATTCCGACGGCTTGGTGGCGAGCGGATCGACGACCCAGACCGACCTCGACCTGCAAATGAAGCTGGTGGCTGCGCAGCTGACCGACCCAGCTCACGATCCCGCCACGCAGGCGCAATGGACGGGCATGAGTCCTGTCATCGCCAAAAACGTGGCGTCGAACCCCACCCAGCTGGCCGCGCTCGCAGTGCCCTGGATCCTGTCGGGGAACGATGGCCGCTTCGGACTCGGCGATCCCAACGACCTGAAGGCGCGGACAGTGGATGAAATGCAGGCCGTGCTTGCGCCGCAGCTGGCCGCCGGCGGAATCGAGATCGGACTGGTGGGCGATTTCGACGAGGACGCGGCAATCGCATCGGTAGCAAAATCGCTCGCGGCATTGCCTCCGCGTGGCGAAGCCGGGGCCAAGCCCGCTTCCGCCCGGCCGGCTGCTTTCACCTCCGACCGCAAGGCGCGCCTTGTCTACCATGACGGCACCGCGGATCAGGGAGCGATTTCGCTCAGCTGGCCGACGACCGACGACAGCAACGTCAAGGATGCGATCACGCGCGACCTTTTGGCATCGGTGATGGAGCTGCGGCTGCTTGACGTCATCCGCGAAAAGCTTGGCGCAACTTACACCCCCAATGCATCGTCGATGGCGTCGTCGACGTATCCGGGCTTCGGTTTCATCACCGCATCTGCACCCGCCGCGCAAAGCTCGATGGCAGAGGTCGCCAAAGCGATTCGCCAGATCGCAACCGACTTGCGCGCCAAGCCGCCCTCCGCCGACGAGATGTTGCGGGCGCGCAAACCGATCATCGAACGCTGGCAGCGCCAGGGCCGCGAGAACAACAGCTGGGCCGCACTCGTGGCGGAAGCCCAGAACCGCCCCCAACATCTCGACCGGCGGCGCCACCGCGCGGCGATACTCGAGGCGCTGGTGCCCGCGGATATCACGGCGGCCGCAATGCGTTACCTCAAGCCGGACGCGGCGCTTGAAATCAAGGTCATCCCTCGGCCGGCAAGCTGAAAGCGTAAGCGGCTCCAGAGCTTTGGGGGCCGGGATCGTGCGCAACCCGGCCTGAATCGGGCATAAGCCGGCGCTCTAGCCGAGCGCTGTCCCCGGGCCATGCACGCGGGGGGTTAACCTTCGGCCTCAATTTGCTAGGGGACTCGCGTGAGATGATCGCGCCGCCCGCAACGCCGTTGGCCACGCCTACCCGCCGGAGAGACCCGATGAACGAACAACTGCTGGCCCAGCCGGTCGCCGCCGCCACCCTGCACCCGCTGGAGCAGCTCGCCGCGACCAATCCCGATGCCGAAATCTGGTGGGATTCGAGCCCGTTGATTTTCCCCAGCTGGCGCGCCGAGACGCTGGCCAAGGCGCCCGCGGACCAGCTCGCCAGCTGGACCGCGCAAGTCGACCGGTTCTACGATGCCGACGTCATCGCCAGCCAAGGCACAATGGGCTTTCGTGGGGTGACCACCAACCCGCCGCTGTCGCTCCAGGCGATCAAGCTAGCGCCCGACGTGTGGGCCGCGGAAATTCGCAAGATCGCCGCCGCCAACCCCGCCCTCGATTACGAAGGCGTTTACTGGAAGATGTATCTCGACCTCGTCCGCCGGGGCGCCGAGGCGATCCGTCCGGTGTGGGAAAAGTCGGGCGGCAAGTACGGCTGGCTGTCGGGTCAGGTCGATCCGCGGTGGGTGCGCGATGGCGACAAGATGCTGCAGCAAGGGCTGCAGATCGTCGCCCAGGGACCCAACGTAATGCTCAAGTTGCCGGGTTCAAAAGAAGGCTACGAAGTGATGGAGGAAGTGACCGCGCGCGGCATTTCCACCAACAACACCACCAGCTTCACCGTCCCGCAATATCTGCGATGCCG
>JBDSUJ010000131.1:0-10264 GCA_039927815.1 Croceibacterium sp.
GCGCGATCCCGGGCTGTTCGTGCAGCAGTTCATCGAGCCGGCTCGCCGCGCCCGCGCCGCGCAGCAAGTCGCCATACACCTCCGCCAGCGAGCCCAGCGCGCCCGCCACCATCACCCCGGTCAGGACAAACGCCGCGATCGTACCGCCCGACAGCACGCCTTCGGACACTTGCACCGCGCCGCGCCACATCAGCGCGGTAATCGAGCCGAAAATGACCGCGATGGTCACCGCGGTCATGACCGCACGCAAGGCAATGCGCTGCTTGGCGGTATTGAATGTGTTCTCGACCGCGTCGGCGAAGCGCGCTTCCTCGCGCCGTTCCTGGTTGAACGCCTGGACGATCTTCATCGCCCCGAGCACTTCGGCGGTCAGCGCGCCGACCACGGCCACGCGATCCTGACTCTCGCGCGAAAGCTTGCGGACGCGGCGCCCGAACACGATGATCGGCACCAGCACCATCGGGACAGCGATCAGCAGCAGCACCACCAGCTGGGGCGCGAGGTAAAACAGGTAAGCGATGCCGCCGACCGACATGATCGAGTTGCGCAGCGCGACCGAGATCGTGGTGCCGACGACTTGTTCGATCTGGCCGGTGTCGGCGGTCATCCGCGAGGCGATCTCGGCAGGGGAATTTTCTTCGAAGAACGCCGGCGACAACCGCAGCAAGTTGGTGTGTACCGCCGCGCGGATGTCAGCCACCACCCGCTCGCCCAGCCAGCTGACGAAATAGAACCGGAACGCGGTCCCGATCGCCAGCACCGCGACGATCAACCCGAGATAGCGGAACCACCGCGCGATTTCCACCGGATTGGTCCCGGCGACAAATCCGCGGTCGATAATCAGCCGGAAGCCCGCGGGAATCGCCAACGTCGCCGCGGCGGTTACCGCCAGCGCCAGCAGCGCCGCAGCGATATAGCCCGGATAACGCGCCGCGGCGCGCCAGATCAGGCGCAGCGGCCCGAGCGTCGCCGCGGGCTCGACTTGGGGACGGGTGGGACGGCGCGCCATGCGGCGGGGGCCCTAGCAGGGCGCGCCGCGGGTTAGAAGAGTGCGCGGTGCCGATTACCCGTTTGCCGCATTGCAACATCAACCCTATCTGGGCATGATACCCACTGGGGGACCGATATTGCTGTACGACACTTATGAATGGAACCGCTCGTGGCTCAGCCGCGCGAGCGACTGGGCGGCCATCGGCGCGGAGCTGATGTCGAATCCCGCGCTCCCCATGGGCTACTTCGGGATCGGCCCCGCCGTCGCCAGCGCGTTGCAGGTGTTTTCCGGCTTCTACCAGGAACACGGCAAGCCCGCGTTCGATATTGCCAGCGTCACGGTCGACGGGAAATCACACGCGGTGAGCGAAGCCGTGGTGCTCGAGAAGGCGTTCTGCGCGCTCCGCCATTTCAAGCGCGCCGGTTTGCCGAAGGATGCGCCCAAGGTGCTGGTCGTCGCACCGATGAGCGGTCATTTCGCCACCCTGCTGCGCGGCACGGTGGCCCGGCTGCTCGAAAACCAGGAAGTGTGGGTCACCGACTGGGCCGACGCCAAGATGGTCCCGCTGAGCGAAGGCCCGTTCGATCTGGACGATTATATCGACTACCTGATCGCGTTCCTACAGTTCCTCGGCCCCGACATGCACATGCTCGCGGTATGCCAGCCGTCGGTGCCGGCGTTCGCCGCGGCGGCCCTCATGGGCGCCGAAAAAGACCCCTCCCGACCGAAGTCGCTGACCATGATGGGGGGCCCGGTGGACACCCGCGCGAGCCCGACTTCGGTCAACGACGTGGCCATGGCCAAACCGCTCACCTGGTTTCAAAGCAACGTGATCGCGACCGTGCCGCTCGCCTACCCAGGTGCCGGGCGCAAGGTCTATCCGGGCTTCCTCCAGCTGGCGGGATTCATCTCGATGAATCTGGAGAGCCACCTGTTGAGCCATTACGAGATGTTCAAGCATCTGACGCTGGGTGATGAAGGCGGCGCGTCGGGCACCAAGGCGTTCTATGATGAATACCTGTCGGTCGCCGATCTTCCCGCCGAATACTATCTCGAGACGATCGAGCAGGTATTCCAGAAGCACGCGCTGCCGAAGGGCGAGTTCGTCCATCGCGGCAAGGTGATCGACCCCGATGCGATCCGCGACACGGCCCTGCTGGCGATCGAAGGCGAGCGCGACGACATCTCGGGCATCGGGCAGACCCGCGCGGCGCTAGATCTGGCCGAAAATCTGCCGGCCGCCAAGAAGAAGTACTTCTTCGCCAAGGACGTCGGCCATTACGGCATCTTCAACGGTAGCAAATGGCGCCAGACGATCGCGCCGGTGGTCGAGGACTGGATCCGCGCCAACGCCTAAGGCTGGGCGCGTTCCTCGCGGCGAAACAGCTTGCGCAGCAGCCTGCGAGCGGTGAGCAGCAGGCCGACCGCCGCGGCCAGCAGAACCGCCGCCACGCCGCTGGCGGCCAGCGGATACTGATACGCCAGCAGCAACAGGCCGCCGGTCGCGATGTCCTCGGTGGTTGAGACGAACACGTTGCTGACTGGCTCGGGGCTGGTGTTGACCAGTGCCCGCATACCGGCTTTGCCACCATGTGCCAGCAAGGCCCCCCCGCCGCCCAGCAGGAACGCGATTGCCTGGGTCGCGCCGTCCGAAGGGTCGACGATGGCCAGCGCCAGCAGCGCCCCGCCCAGCGGGCGGATGATGGTGTGGACCGCGTCCCACAGGCTGTCCACGAACGCGATCTTATCGGCCAGGAATTCGCACAGCGCGGCAAACGCGGCGACGCCCATGACCCACGGGTTGGCCAGCGCCTGCAGGCCCGCGAGATGCTCGGGCAGCGGGACGGTGCCGGTCCGCATCGCGATACCGGTCGCGAGCACCACCAGATAGAGCCGCCAGCCCGCCAGCAGGCTGGCGCTGGCGGCGATACCAAGAATCTCGGCAATCCCGAGCGAGCCGTGTGCATCCATGCTCGGGTTATTGTCCCGGCAGCGGCACCTGTCGAGGTGTCAGATTGATGGCGCCAGCACAACTGGCGGGACGGCGCGCTTAAAGCGCGCCTTAACCGGTGCCGCCTCGGTCCGCCTGACATAGCTCCACAGCCCGCATTGCAGGCCGACGAGCATGAACGCGAACGGCTGGAACGCGATTCCGACGAACGCGGCGCCGACGAGGTAGACCAGTTGCGACTGCTGTAGCGCAGTGGCGAGGCCCCACTGCCAGGTGGCGGTGCCGTCCTCGCCTCCAGGCACCGGGCGCGCGAAACGGCGGCGAATCCGCTCCATGTGCCACACGCCCAGCCCCATCAGCCACAGCCACAGGCCGAGGCCGAAATAGCCCTGCTCGCCCAGCATCTCGAAGTAGGACGAATGGTACGCGCGCCCTTTGTCGGTCACTGTTTCGCGCTGGTAGCTAATATTGGGCGCGACCCCGACTGCCTTCTTCGTTTCGTAAGTGAAGCTGTTGGCGAGATAGGCATCGAACCCCCCGCCCAGCGGATGGTCGCGGGCATAGTCCATTGTCCACTTCCACACCTCGAGCCGGGTCGAGGCCGATTCGTCGCCCTCGGGCGTCTTGATCGTTTCCATCCGCGCGGTGAATTTCTCCGGCAGGAATGGCACCGCCACGAGCACGCCCACCGCCGCCAGCGACGCATAAAGGAAGCGCCGTCGGGCCGAGCGGAGCAGCAGCACCGCGAGCGCTGCGACGCACACCAGCCCGGTCCGCGCGGATGTCCCGACCGGCATCAGCAGGCAGGCGAAGATCAGCGCGGCGGCGAACAGCCGAACCCGCCAGTCGGGCTTGAACACCGTGCCGTGCCGGGCGAGCCACAGCACCAGGGGGATGATCGCGATCGCCGCGGTCGAGATGATCGAACCTTCGTAGAGGCCGGAATCCTCGCGCACCAGCAACGCCAGCATGCCGTACCCGCCGCCGCCGAGCGCGGTCTTGAGGCCGCCGTTGATGGTGATTGTCCCGATCGACAGGACCAGGACCAGAACCGCGGCTTCGAGCCGCAGTTTGGTTCGCAAGGTCAGCGGCAGGAACGCCGCGAATACCAGCGCCTTCCACACCCAGCCCCACTTGGTCCACGCTTCGACCGGGAACGCGGCACTGAGGGTGGTCATCGCGCAATAAGCCAGCAGCAGGGCGATCAGCGCCTGGCGGAAAGTGAACCGAGCGCCTTGCTTGGTATCGAGGAACAGCCACCCCGTGAAGGCTGCGGCAAAGGCGATCAGCGACAGCGGGAAGGCCTGGATGAGGCCCCAGCCGATCTTTTGCGGGCTGACCACATCGATGTAGATGTAGGCCAGCACCCACAAGAACGGGCGCCGCAGGCCGAGCGCCAGCAGCAACCCGACAAAGCCAAGCAGGGCAAGATCAAGCATCGCGCCCGGCCCCGTGCTGGGGCGCATCCTCGCTGTCGAGTTCGGCGCGGAACATCAGCCGGAACAACGCCAGCGCCATCAGGCCGTGAGTCAGCGCAAGGGTGAACAGATCGATCAACGGGCTCTCCGCGGGCAGGGCCTTCGCATAGCGCTTCGCGGTTGACGGCCCGTTAAGGCTGACGTGGCACACCGGTTTCACGATGCGCGTCCTCCACATCCTCGACCATTCGCTGCCACTCCACAGCGGCTACACGTTCCGGACCCGGGCGATCATGCGCGCGCAGGCCGATGACGGTCTGGACGTCCGCGGTATCACCGGCTGGCGCCATAACGCACCCGGCCCCGAAACCGAATTGGCCGATGGCTTGACGTTCCATCGTACCGGGGGCGGCACCGGCGGCCCCCTGCGCGAATGGCGGGAGATCGGCGCGCTGACCGAATCGATCGTCGCTCTGGCGCGGGAGTGGCGCCCGGACGTGCTCCATGCCCATTCGCCCGCGCTGTCGGGCATGGCCGGGGTCAAGGCGGCCAAGCGACTCGGCCTACCGCTGGTTTATGAAATCCGTGCCTTCTGGGAAGATGCCGCGGTCGGCAACGGTTCGGGGCGCGCAGGCTCGCTCAAATACCGCCTGACGCGCGAACTGGAAAACCGCGTCGTCGCCAGCGCCGATGCCGTCATGACCATCTGCCACGGGCTGCGCGACGATCTGATCTCACGCGGCGTCCGCGCGGGCCGGATCGGGATCATGCCCAACGGGGTTGACCTCAAGATGTTCGGCGAACCGCCGCCGTGCGACCGCAAGCTCGCGCGCGAACTGGACCTGGGAAGCGGCCCGGTCATCGGCTTCATCGGCAGTTTCTACGATTACGAAGGGCTCGACGATCTAATCGCGGCGATGCCCATGCTGCTCGCCCAACGCCCCGACGCGCGGCTGCTGCTGGTCGGCGGTGGACCGATGGAGGCAGCGCTGGCCGCGCAGGCCACAGCATCGCCCGCCGCGCATGCGATCCGGTTCGTAGGCCGCGTGCCGCACGACCAGGTCGAGCGGTACTATTCGCTGTGCGCGGTCATGGCGTATCCGCGCAAGGCGAGCCGGCTGACCGATCTGGTGACTCCGCTCAAGCCTCTCGAAGCGATGGCGCAGGGCCGGCTGGTTGCGGCCTCGTCAGTCGGCGGCCACCGCGAGCTTATTACCGACGGCCTGACCGGCACTCTGTTCGCCCCTGATGACCCGCAGGCGTGTGCTGAAACGCTGGCGGACTTGCTGGCCGATCGCGCCGGGTGGGACGCCATGCGCGCCCGTGCGCGTAGCCATGTCGCCGCGCATCACGACTGGGCAGCCAACGTTCGTCGTTATCGGACCGTTTACCAAGCGCTGCTAGGTCATGGCGAAACCGGCCGCCTGGCGGCGGCTGCCTGAGACAGGACCGACCGTGGCGACAATGGCACTGACACCCGAGGAAAAGGCGCCGATCAGCCAACATCGCGCCTTTCCCGCAATCGTGGCGCTATGGTTTGCAGCGCTGCTCGGCTTTGGCACCTTGCTGTTGCCGTCCATCCTGTTCGACCGCGCTGTCGATGCCAGCGGGCTCGTTGCTTTGATCCCCGCGGCCCGGCCGCCCTTGGGAAGCACCGCGCATTTGCTGATGGCCGCTGTGGCCGCCACGCTCGGCGGGCTGCTCGGGCTTTTCGTCGCGCGCCGCGTGGTGGGTGCACATCATGCCCCGGTTCGCGCCGGCCGGACAACACCTCTCAACGCGCTTGAAGATCTGGATGACGATGCGTTCGACCCCGCGCCGTTTGCGTTTCTGCGCGATCCCCCGGCGGAGGCGGGAATGCCGGTCGCGCCGCAGGACGATTGGCTCGACCTTGGCGATCCGACGTTTGCACACGAGGCGAATGATGACGCTCCCATCGAGCAATTCCCGACGTTTGCTGAACTCGAGCGCCGCCGGGCCCAGCGCCGTTCAGAGGCGCCCGACGCAGTGGCTGGAAGCCCCAATCGGCGTCTGTTCCTGCGCCGTTCAGAGGACGAGCCGCTGACATTCGCTGCGCCGTCGCTCACGCACCCAGCACTCGACAACGAGAATACCGCGCGCGAAATCGGCACGGATATGAACGTCGACGCCGATCAGGCACTCGCGCAATACTTCCAACCCGCGGCAATCGCCGCACCGGTCGCACCCGTTCCAGCTTGGCAGAGCGAACCCCTCGAGGAGCTTGGCCTGGTACAACTAGTCGAGCGCCTGGGTTCATCGCTGGGCAAGCGCCGCGCGCTTGCCGCCGGTGGTCCAGCGGTCGTTGTGCCGAACACGTCCCCCGATGGGTTCGATTCCGCACCGCCCGAGGATGCCGCGCAGGCGATGGCCGCCTATTTCGCGGCGCCGAACGCTGATCTCCCGCCCGAAGCGGATGGGGGCGAGCACGCAGGGGCCGACAACGAAGGCGAATTCGGGTCGTTGTTGAACTTGCGGCAGCCTTCTCAGAAGCACGCGGAGCCCGACGAAAGGCTACGCGACGCGCTTGCGACACTTGAGCGGCTGTCAGCGGCTAGCTGACGTTAAATTACGCGCTCCGCCGCCGGTACGTAACTATGTGGCGCAAATGGGCGAACCTTGCCAAAACTGTTTCCTGTCGCCATGAAAAAACCTCGCGACAATTTGAGGCACAGACGTGCCGGGTGATTCGCGCCCCGCTGCCGAAACGCCTCCACCGGGCGGCGGCGCGGGTCGGGCTTTGCCGAGTGAAACAGGAACACGAGGTTGACCGAGTACCCCGCCCCTCAGGGACTGTACGATCCGCGTAACGAGCACGATGCGTGCGGCGTTGGCTTCATCGCCCACATCAAGGGTGGCAAGTCGCACGCGATCGTTAGCCAGGCGCTCGAGATCCTCGCCAACCTCGACCACCGTGGCGCGGTCGGCGCCGATCCCCTGCTGGGCGATGGGGCGGGCATCCTGCTGCAGATACCCGACGCGCTATATCGCAAGTGGGCCGACGGCGAGGGGCTGACCCTGCCGCCACCCGGCGACTACGCGGTGGCGATGTGCTTCATGCCGCAGCACGAAGAGGCGCGCGATTTCATCGCCGGCCAGTTCGAGACATTCATCGCCAAGGAAGGCCAACGGCTGATCGGCTGGCGCGACGTGCCGACCACCCAGGACGGGCTCGGCAAGGCGGTGCTCGCATCGATGCCGTGCATCCGCCAGTGCTTCGTCGCTCGAGGCGACAACTGCGCCGACCAGGACGCGTTCGAACGCAAGCTGATCGTGATCCGCAAGCAGACGCAGAACCCGCTCGCCGCGCTGGCCGAAAAGCACGGCCTGCCCGAGATCACCCAGCTCTACATGCCGAGCTTCTCAAGCTGGACGGTGGTCTACAAGGGTCTGTTGCTGGCGAACCAGGTGGGCAGCTTCTACGACGATCTGCGCGATGTTGACTGCACCAGCGCGCTGGGCTTGGTCCATCAACGTTTCAGCACCAACACCTTCCCCAGTTGGAAGCTGGCGCATCCGTACCGGTTCCTCGCGCACAACGGCGAGATCAACACCGTGCGCGGCAACGTCAACTGGATGAACGCCCGCCGGCGGACGATGGAATCGCCGCTGCTGGGCGCCGATCTCGACAAGCTGTGGCCGATCATTCCGCACGGCCAGTCGGACACTGCATGCCTCGACAACGCGCTCGAGCTGCTGCTGATGGGCGGGTATTCGCTGGCCCATGCGATGATGATGCTGATCCCCGAGGCGTGGGCCGGCAATCCATTGATGGATCCGGCCCGCCGGGCATTCTACGAATACCATGCCGCGCTGATGGAGCCGTGGGACGGGCCGGCGGCGGTCGCCTTCACCGACGGGCGCCAGATCGCGGCGACGCTCGACCGCAACGGCCTGCGCCCGGCGCGTTTCTGCGTCACCCGCGACGACCTGGTATGCCTGGCATCAGAAAGCGGCGTGCTGCCATTCCGGGAGGCGGACATCGTGCGCAAATGGCGGCTCCAGCCGGGCCGCATGCTGCTGATCGATCTGGAGCAGGGCCGCATCGTCGAGGACGAAGAGCTCAAGGCCGAACTCGCGGCAGCCGCGCCTTATGCCGAGTGGCTCGACAAGGCCCAGTACAAGCTCAAGGATCTCGCGGCGATCGCGACCGATCGCGAGGCCGCGACGCAGGCGGCGCACGTCAGCCTGCTCGATCGCCAGCAGGCGTTCGGCTACACTCAGGAGGACATCAGCAAGTTTCTCGAGCCGATGGCCATTGCGGGTGAAGATCCGATCGGGTCGATGGGCACCGACACCCCGCTCGCGGTGCTGAGCCGCCGCCCGCGGCTGCTGTACGATTACTTCAAGCAGAACTTCGCCCAGGTCACCAACCCGCCCATCGACCCGATCCGCGAAGAATTGGTGATGAGCCTGACCAGCATGATCGGCCCGCGCCCGAACCTGCTCGGCCACGATGCCGGCACGCACAAGCGGCTGGAGGTCGACCAGCCGATTCTGACCGACTTCGACATGGAGAAAATCCGCTCGGTCGAAGCGAGCCTCGACGGCGCATTCCGGACCCAGACGATCGACATGACGTGGGACGCCGCCAGCGGGGCTGACGGCCTCGAGATGGCGATCAAGGAAATGTGCTGGGCGGCGACCGAGGCCGTGCTGCAGGACCGCAACATCCTGATCCTGTCGGACCGCAACCAGGGCCCCGACCGGATCGCCATGCCGGCGCTGCTCGCCACCGCCGCGGTTCATCATCACCTCGTGCGCCAGGGCTTGCGGATGCAGACTGGGCTGGTCGTCGAGACCGGCGAAGCGCGCGAGGTGCATCACTTCTGCATGCTCGCGGGCTACGGCGCCGAAGCGATCAATCCTTACCTCGCGTTCGAAACGCTGGAGGACATTCGCGCCGGGAAGTTCCCCCAGCTCGAAGCCCGGCACGTCGCCAAGAACTACATCAAGGCGGTCGGCAAGGGGATCATGAAGGTCATGTCCAAGATGGGCATCTCGACCTACCAGTCCTATTGCGGGGCGCAGATCTTCGACGCGGTTGGCCTGTCGAGCGCGTTCGTCGAGAAGTACTTCACCGGGACCGCGACGACGATCGAAGGGATCGGACCGCTGCAAGTGGCCGAAGAATCGGTGCGCCGCCACGCCGCGGCCTACGGCGACAATCCGATCTACGCGCATATGCTCGATGTCGGCGGCATCTACCAGTATCGCCTGCGCGGCGAAGACCATGCGTGGACCCCGCATTCGGTCGCCAACCTGCAGCACGCGGTGCGCGGCAACAATTTCGAAAACTACGAGGCCTTCGCGAGCGCGATCAACGAGCAGTCCGAGCGCCTGCTGACGATCCGCGGGCTGATGACGCTGAAGCCCGCCGACACCCCGCTCGATCTCAACGAAGTCGAGCCGGCCGAAGTCATCGTCAAGCGCTTCGCTACCGGGGCGATGAGCTATGGCTCGATCAGCCGCGAGGCGCATACCACGCTGGCGATCGCGATGAACCGCATCGGGGGACGTTCCAACACCGGCGAAGGGGGCGAGGAATCCGACCGCTTCGTGCCGCTGCCCAACGGCGATTCGATGCGCAGCGCGATCAAGCAGGTCGCCAGCGGACGCTTCGGGGTGACCACCGAATACCTCGTCAACGCCGACGATATCCAGATCAAGATGGCCCAGGGTGCCAAGCCCGGCGAGGGTGGCCAGCTGCCCGGCCACAAGGTCGACAAGTACATCGGATCGGTGCGCCACACGACGCCCGGCGTGTCGCTGATCTCGCCGCCGCCGCACCACGACATCTACTCGATCGAGGACCTCAAGCAGCTCATCTACGACCTGCGCTGCGCGAACCCGACGGCCCAGGTCTCGGTGAAGCTCGTGGCCGAG
>JBDSUJ010000132.1:0-3438 GCA_039927815.1 Croceibacterium sp.
ACCGCCAAGCAGGCGCAGTCGCGCGCCAAGATGCTCGCCAAGATGCAGCCGATCGCGGCGCTGATCGACGATCCCAGCCTGAGCTTCGACTTTCCCGATCCCGACGAATTGCGCCCGCCGCTAATCACGCTCGATCTCGCCAGCGTCGGCTATGCCGAACGGCCGGTGCTGCAGCGGCTCAATCTGCGGATCGACCCGGAAGAGCGGATCGCGCTGCTGGGCCGCAACGGCAATGGCAAGACCACGCTCGCGCGCCTGCTCGCGGCGCAGCTGGCGCCGATGGACGGGGCGATGCAGGCCTCGGGCAAGATGCGCGTCGGCTATTTCACCCAGTACCAAGTCGAAGAACTGGCGGCCGAGGGCACACCGCTCGAGCATATGACCCGGGCCATGACCGGACAGGCACTGGGTGCGGTTCGGGCGCAACTGGGTCGGTTCGGCTTTTCCGGACACCGCGCGACGACCAGCGTGACCAAGTTGTCGGGCGGCGAACGGGCGCGGCTGGCGCTGGCGCTGATCACCCGCGATGCGCCGCACCTGCTCATCCTCGATGAGCCGACCAACCACCTCGACGTGGACGCGCGCGAGGCGCTCGTGCAGGCGCTCAACGATTACAGTGGCGCGGTTATCCTGATCAGCCACGATCGCCACATGGTCGAACTGACCGCCGATCGGCTGGTCCTGGTCGATGACGGCACCGCGCGCGATTATCCCGGCAGCATCGAGGACTACATCGACTTCGTGCTCGGCCGGAACCAGCCCCGGGAGGGGTCGGCGAAAGTCGGCAAGAAGGACCGCAAGGCCAACGCCCGTTCGCGCGAGGAAGCACGCCAGGCGCGGCAGGAAGTGTCCGAGGCCGAACAAGCCGTCGCCAAACTCCAGGCCCGCGCCAGCGAGATCGACCGCGCGATGTTCGATCCGTCATCAGCCTCTTCCGAGTTCGCGCCCCTCACGATGGGTGAGCTGACGCGGCGCAGAGCGTCGCTGACCGGGGAGCTCGAACAAGCCGAGCAGCGCTGGCTCGCGGCCAGCGAGAAGCTTGAGCGGCAGTCTGCCTGACGCGCGCGTGCCACCGGCACGCGGCCTCAGGCGATCCGTTCAAAGCGCAATTCGCGGCGTACCGGATCGGCGGACACCAGCTTGACCCGGATCGCGTCGCCCGCCGCCACCCGGTGCGCGTCGACCCGTGTCAGCACCGGCAGGTCGCGTAGCTGGATGCGCGCGCCACGGTCGTCGAGCTCGGTCACGGTTGCGGCGAACGCTTCGCCTTCACGCCCCGCCAGCAGCGCCGATTCCGCCAGGTCAAGCACCGCACGCTCGACGGCTCCTTCGCGGGCATCGGCCGCGTCCATCACCGCGGGCAGCCGGGCAAACGCCGCGGCACAGGCCTCGCTGACCGGCTGGCCGCCGGCCACTGCCAGCGCCGCTTCGAGCACATATCGGTCCGCAAGGCGCCGCATCGGCGCCGTGGCGTGGGTGTAAGTCGCCCCCAGCGCGGCGTGCCATGGTGTGTGGCCGGCTACATAGGGCCGGTAATGTGCGCCACCTTCATAGCGGCGCGCGGTCAGCTGGAACATCGCCCCGGCCGTGGTCGTCGGATCGATGGTCCGTTCGAACTGGGTGAAGGTGGCGTTTGACGGCCAGGTCAGCCCGAGCCCACGGGCGGCATTGCGCAGCTTCGCAATCGCGCGCTCGTCGGGCGGCGGCATTTCGCGGAACAGCCCGGTGCCGGCAGACAGCAACGCCTGCGCCATGGCCATGTTGGCGGCCAGCGAGAGCGCTGCGTTGGCCGTCTCCGAGGGCAGCCACGGCCGGAACGTCAGGTGCAGCCGTCCGTCCGCGCCCCGTTCGACTTCCTGCTCGGGTGGATCGATCCGGGCGGCGCCGCGCGCATCCTCGCTCCGCTTCATCCGCTCGGCGAAATCAGCCAGGTGCGGCACGGCGGCAATGTCGACGGTCTCGTATGCCAGTTTGGCGCGGCTGTGCACGATGGCGCGGGTCATGGCGTCTAGCGCCACGGTGCCGTCCTCGCGGCAGCGCACCGAGGCGACGATCGCCGGACGCGGTCCATCGGGGAGAAGGCTCGCTGCCGCCTCGCTTAGCATCCCGGGGTAAAGCCGCGCCTTATCGTCGGGCAGGTATAGCGTCACCCCGCGCCGCCATGCCTCGGCCTCGAGCGCGCCGCCGGGCGGTACGAACCACCCAATATCGGCCAGCGCATAATGCAGGACGAGGTCACCGCCCGCGGGCTCGATCACGAACGCTTGGTCGAGGTCTGTCGAAACCGTCGGATCGAGGGTGACGAAAGCTCGCTCGGTCCAGTCCGCATGGTCGCTCGGCGCGCGCGACTTCGTCTGTTCGGCTTCCGTCAGGACCGCGGGCGGAAACTCGGCGGGAACGGCGAATTGCTGCCGGATCGCGGTCAGCCCTTCGCCCAGCAATCGGTCAGGATCGGCGAGTACCTTCATCAGCCGGGCGATAGGCGCGCCGCGCGACCGGGTGAAGGGTCGCCGTTAAAAAGGGCTGCTAAGCCGCGGCGAGGGGACGATCTGGGGTGCCCTGGGAGTCCCCCGCGAGGCTCTTTACCGCGAACGCCGGCAGGGCGACTGAAACAAGGAGGCCTGCCAGCGCTGACACGCCGAGCCACACCGAAGTCAGGGTGCCGCCAGCTTTATACATTGCAAGAAAGACCGGAGCGGCCAATGCGAGGCCGCGCAATTCGTTGACGACCAGGACCACGGCGCCAGCTTTTACCAGCAGCTTGATCGCTTGGGAACTGGATCGCATCATGCAAGCGCTCTAGGCGCGGAGTGGTTAATAATTATCGAAGCGAGGTCCGAAATCGCCTACCGGCAATCGCCATAAACCAGGATCGGATCGCTCCTGAACAACTCCGACGAATTTTGCAGGTCGACCAGCCGGCAATGGCGTCGGACATAGCCCTGGACCATCGTGAAGCCGGCCTCATTGCGGGGATTGTTGCGCGAGAATAGCGACAGCGTCACGGCACCGGGGGTGAGCGCGATAATGCGCGCGAGTTCGGAGTTGGTATTGAGATGACTGACGTCTTGCTCCACCGCGTAGTTGAGGTGAAGCGGCAAGGCGAGCGGGCTGAGCGGCTTTTGACCGACCATGGCATAAAGCAGCACCGGTCCATCGAACACCAGAAGGCCCCGTTCACCGCCGTGTCGCCTGATCGATTCCGCCATTGACGCAATCTCCAACCGGGCCACGCGGGTGTAACGCCAGGCGAAGAAGTCGATGTTCCACGTCGTGTATCCGCTGACCAGAGCGAAGCCGGCCAGACCGACCCAGCCGCGGGCGAAAAACAGGCCGGCGGCGATGCACATTGGGACCAGTAGCGGAAGCACGTAATGGGGGTAGAGGTTAGGGACCGCGAGAAACCCAACTACCGCGGCGCCGAGCCAGCCTAGCAGA
>JBDSUJ010000133.1:0-18765 GCA_039927815.1 Croceibacterium sp.
GCGAAGAAGGCATCATGGCCAGCGGCTCATGGATAGGCCGCATCAACAGGTCGAAGACATGGCCGCATCCCAACAACGCAGATGCATCAGACAGAACTGAACTTGCTAACGGAGCGCCGTCCAGACAAGGTCGTGAGCGGTCGTAGACATCCAATCTGAGCAAAGGGCAGCTAGCCAGCTATCCTCGCCAAAAGCCGTCAGTCAGCTACCGGCCCATAAGCCGCATTTCCGGTGAGCGCCCAATCTCCGCAGTTCCAAGATGGCAGCAGCTCTTTCGAAACCTGCCGTTCGTTCCAATAAGCCTCTTCTTGCACTTCGGCACAGCAACATTTTCAAAGCGCTGGGCCGACAAACCCAGTTAGATCCTACGGCACAATGGACATGTTTCGGCTCGCTTAAGCCAGCGCTAACTGCCGACCTTCCCCAGCAAATCGAGGATTGACTATGTACAAATTATCCACCGCCGCCGCATTGACGCTTGGCTTACTTCCGCTTGGTGCATGCACAACGATGAACAGCGGAAGCGCAGTCGCCGAGCGCACTAGCATGGTTGGTGGGGCAGCAATGTACCCCTCGCGCAACATCATCGAGAACGCTGTCAACTCGCGCGATCACACAACGCTGGTGGCAGCGGTAAAAGCGGCCGGGCTGGTCGAAACTCTATCCGGCCCGGGTCCGTTCACTGTCTTTGCACCGACCAACGCTGCGTTCGCCAAGCTACCAGCCGGTACCGTCGACACGCTCCTCCAGCCCGCCAACCTTGCCACGCTCCAATCGGTGCTGACCTACCACGTGGTCGCAGGTCGGGTGACTGCAGCCGACCTAGTCAAGATGATCCGCGACGGCGGCGGGCAAGCTCGCCTCACGACAGTCCAGGGCGGTCAGTTGACCGCTAGCCTGATGGGCAGCACGGTGATGCTTACCGACGAGAAAGGCGGCATCGCGCACGTAACCCAGGCTGATGTAATGCAGTCAAACGGCGTCATTCACGTGACCGACGCCGTGTCGCTTCCGGGCTAAGCGCCTCACCACTCCCGACGGGCCACCGCAGTACGGTGGCCCGCAGGTCTTCAGTAGCCAGCCTCGATCGCCAGTCGAATGGCGTCCGCGCTGCTTTTGACTCCAAGGGCCGCAAAAACCGCTGCGCGATGCATTTTGACGGTCCGCTCGCTGAGCCCAAGCTCATAGGCGATCTGTTTGTTGAGCTTGCCTGCAGCCATTTGCAGCAAGACCTCGCGCTTGCGGCGGCTGAGGGCGGCCACGCGGTCATAAGCGGCCTTGCGGCGCGCGTCGTTGGCACGCACTACGTCCTCGGCAATTTCGACCTGTGAGCCAAGGAAGTACTCAAGTTCGCCGCCGACCCCGAAGATGGGTGCAACCATGACCGCGTTACGAAAGGGCGTTCCGTCCTTTTTGTAGTTTAGGATTTCGACCATCACCGGCTGCTGCCGCCGAACACCGTTGCGCAACGTCTCGGTAAGCCATGGTTCGGTGCCCTCGCCCGAGAGAAACCGGCAATTGTGCCCGATGATTTCTTCGTTTCGGTACCCGGTCAGCGCGACAAAGGCGTCATTGCACTCGACAATCGGATTATCAGGAAGGCGCGGATTGCTGATGACCGCCGCAATGGGGCTGGCCCTGATCATAAGCGACATTGACATGGCCGGTCCTCAGCTAGCCCACTGCTGTTGAGCGGTGAAGTGCCCTTTTGTGCAGGTTGGCATTCCTCCCTCGTGGGGGGAAGAACCGCAGTCTCAACGAAGGCCTTTCGCCAGGACCCTGTTTGCCGGCGCTGCGGAGATGCGGACCAATGAGCACAACAATTGTAATCTTGATAGCCGCGTTCGTAATCGCCGCGGCAACCGCCCTTGTCAGGGGGCTCACGGCTTTTTTCCGCGACGCCGAGCTGCTGCGTCAGAATAATCCCGGAGCCCACGAAGCGTTTGGGATGAAGCAGAACAGGATGATGACGCAGAGAGTGCTCTTCCAGGCAATCGCTATTCTTCTGGTCGTTTTGCTGGGGTCGTTTGCCAGTTCAAAGTGACCTCATTCAGCGACATTTCGGAGAGCTCCCCAATGAATTATCACGCAAGCACAAATGACTTCGCGCTGGATGACGAAAAGGTCTTCGTGCCCGAGGAACTTGAAGAATCGATCCGCAATCTGATCCGCTGGGCAGGTGAAGACCCTTACCGAGAGGGGCTTCAGGATACCCCAAAGAGGGTTGCCCGTGCCTGGCGCGAATATTGCCAAGGTTATGACGAAGACCCGGGCATTCACCTTGCCAGAACCTTTGACGAAGTCGGCGGCTACGATGAAATTGTGCTTCTGAAGGACATCCCCTTCCAGTCGCACTGTGAACACCATCTGGCCCCCATCACCGGCACAGCTTCGATTGCCTATCTGCCGGCGAACCGGGTTGTTGGTATCTCCAAGCTGGCGCGCGTGCTGCACGGCTACGCTCAGCGCCTTCAGATCCAAGAACGGCTGACCGCGCAAGTGGCGCAATCCATTTGGGACAATCTCAAACCGCAGGGCGTGGCTGTGGTGGTGGAAGCACAGCACGGCTGTATGTCCGGGCGCGGAGTCAAAACCCACGGCGTAAGCCTGGTCACGAGCCGGATGCTTGGATGTTTCCTCAGCAATCCCGACAGTCGAAGGGAAGTTCTGTCCCTGATGATGCGGCGCTGAGCTTCAATGACTTTTGCAATTGTCGGCGCGGGTATGGCCGGTTTGGCCTGCGCGGATGCATTACGGTTTGCTGGGCGCTCAGTCGCACTGTTCGACAAGGGCCGCCAAGCCGGTGGACGGATGTCGACCCGGCGGTTGCAGACACCGCTTGGCGAAGTGACGATGGACTATGGCGCGCAGTATTTTACTGCGCGTGATCCGGCATTCAAAGCCCTGACAAATGCCTGGCAGGAGCTTGGCATTGTGGCGCCTTGGCCGCCTGCAGGCGCCGATGCGTTCGTCGGCGTCCCTGGCATGAATGACGTCCTAAGAACGATGGCCTCAGGTCACGAGGTGACGTGGAGTTGCCATGTGGCGGGCGCTGCTCGCAGGGATGGCCAGTGGTGGCTTTTGGCCGATGGCGGGAAATTTGGGCCATTCGAGGCCGTCGTCCTCGCCATTCCCGCCGAACAGGCGGCAGCACTGCTGTCTCTTCATGACCTGACCATGGCGCGCGTTGCTCTCATGGCGCGATCCCAGCCCTGCTGGACAACGATGCTGGTGTTTGATCGCCCACTCGACATTTTGTCTCCGGTGATCCGAAACAACGGGGTTATTGCGTGGGCAGCCCGCAACAATGCGAAGCCAGGCCGACCTGAGCCTGAAGCTTGGGTCGTTCAAGCCAACGCGAATTGGTCCAGCGCTTCGATTGAGAAAACGCCTGCTGAGATCTCGGACCTGTTATTCGCCGCTCTTGCCGCGGCCGCGGCCTCCGGGCTGCCACGACCCATTGCCGCGGTGTCGCACCGCTGGCGCTATGCGCTGTCGGCAGGGACAGGGGAGGGAGCATTGTGGAACCCTGACCTCGGGCTGGGTGTGTGTGGAGACTGGTTGCTCGGTCCCAGGGTAGAATGCGCATGGCTATCGGGCCGGATGCTGGCGCGACGCTGCGGGGCCAGCGAAGAGGTTTATCGCGAAAATTGGATGGAATCGCCGCGATCCTCTTGACCCTCAGACGCTTGAATCATTGGGTGCAAGGCACGGTCGCCATCGGGCGGAACTTCTTCGCGGCTCAGGCCAGAGACCAAAGCCGATCCATTGGTGAAAACCTGCCCCAAAGGACACCTGTGGTCGCACCGCGCCAGCCGCTAACGCCTGATCACAATAAAGCAGAGTTCTCCGGCGCGCGGCGAAGCTAACTTGCCCTAATCGCACTATTTGTCGGGCGCAAAACAATCGAAAGAGAGTGAAAAAGGTCCATGACAAAGCTCATCGTTTTTCTGTGGGATTATCTCTTCGATCATGAGGTTAGCCCGCTTCGCAACATCCCGAATTTGGGCGTCCGGCACCTGGTCCTGCAGATGCTGGGTTGGATGTGGTCGATAGCCTTCTCGATCGCGATCAGCAGCTACACCCTCATGGCTTTTAGCTTGGTCGGTCACATTGCTTTATTTGGAGCGGCGGCGATTACGGTCGCAACTTACACGAGCGCTGCAAAGCGCCCGCAGACGTTCATGTCTTTGGCAGGTCGCTTTGCGTTCGCTCGAAATCGACGGTCGCCGCTGGTCCCCCGCCGATCCGAAGCGGAAAGTTGAACCATGGGGACGTACGTCAGCTCTCGAAAAGTAACGTTTGCGGCCCTGGTCGCCTTCGCAGGTCATGTGAGCCTCGTTCTGATGAACCTGTATTGATGCACCTCGTGGCAGTTAACAATTACTTGGGGCGCAGGTCATGGATCGGCTGACCGTCTGGCATGACGGCGCGTGTCCACTGTGCCAGCGCGAGATCCGGTTCTTGCGTCGCCTCGACCGTGCCGGGGCGATAGAGTTTATCAATGTTGCCGGGCCGCAGGCAATTGACAGCCCGATCGATCGCCGCCTGCTGCTCGAGCGGTTTCACGTGCGTGAAGACGGCCGAATGCTGTCCGGCGCGGCGGCCTTTGCCGCAGTGTGGCGCTCAATTCCACGGCTGCGCCCGCTTGGCCTTGCGGCTCGCAATAAGGTCGTGCTGTATCTGCTCGAAATACTTTACGTCGCCTTCCTGAGCGCGCGACCCCAGCTCCAGCGCCTCGCATTTCGATGGACGCGTCGATGACTGATATCCCACACCCATCATATCCCGCTTCGGAGAGCGTGTGGTCGTTCCCACGACCAGCAATCGCCAAGCGGACCGGCGCCCACGTCGTGATTGAGCATTCCGGGACCCTCGTCGCCGATACTCGAGCTAGCGTTCGGACGCTGGAGACTAGTCATCCGCCAAGCCACTATATTCCACTTGCAGACATAACGCCCGGCATCCTGCAGCGAGGCGAAGGTCGTTCGAACTGCGAATGGAAGGGCGACGCGGTCTATTGGGATATTGTGATCGGCGATATCACCTTGCCGGACGTTGGCTGGAGCTACCCGAGACCGTCGCCAGCGTTTGAAACCTTGCGCGATTACGTCGCGTTCTATGCCGCGCCGTTCGATCGGTGCAGTATCGATGGCGAGTCGGTGATTCCGCAGCCGGGCGCATTCTATGGCGGCTGGATCACCAGCGCCATTACCGGACCATTCAAGGGTGGACCAGGCACTCGCAATTGGTAATCACATGAAGGACAGCGACTTCAGGTCGCCCGCGCTTCAAACGAGACGCTTCGCGGCCCTTTGAGGGCCAAACCTGACCGTCGGCTGTGTCGGGTTCGGCGGTGGTGCTAAACGAGACGACGCTGGTGCCGGATTTATCCAGCGCATCTACCACCTTGGGCGCGCCTAAAGGCCGCTTGTACGGCGCAAGCTAGCTCGCTGCGCCCTTGGCTTGCTCGTGCTTCTTTATGGCAAGTTCCACCGCGCTCTCTCGCGCCAGGGTGAACGCATCGACATGCTCGCCCATCCAATGATAACTCCGCTCGCGCCGCTCATTTCGAGCCGCGAAACGGGGCGCCACTTGGCGCGCGATCAACTCGAATGACTTCATCGTTGCCTCGGGACTTGCCCATTCTTGTGCAAGGATAAGCAAGCAGCCAAAGCCGCCAGTCTTCGCCCAGTAGCGCTCGAGTTGCTCGACTGCGTCGTCAACCGTGCCGATGACCGCCGATTGCGTCTCGATCATCTGCTCGGGCGGGCCGAGTCCGATTGAGGCGGGACCAACCGGGCTCATCTTGAAAGCATAATCAGACCATTTTTCGAAGCCGTATTCTAGGTCCTTGAGCGCCTGCTGCCGCGTCTCGGCGATGTGCATCGGGGCCATCAGCCGCCAATTGCCCGCATCGACTACGTTGCCGTGCTTAGCGGCTGTCTCCTGTGTCACGCCCCAATTATAATCGAGCTTTGAAAAGCCATCCTTGCTCGCGGCAGCGACGGAAAGCACGCCTAGGCCATACTGGCCAGCGAGGACCGCGTCGTTGGGCGTAATGGTGCTCGTGGCCGCCAGATGCGGGCGTCTGCCTTTATAAGGGCCCAGCTGCATTCGTCCTTCGCGCAGGGTGAACCATTCGGTCTCCTTGGTGACGATCTCGCCGTCGAGGAGTCGGGTGATGACGTTGATCGCCTCGCCCATACGGTCGCGCTGAGTGTGCGCCTCGATCCCAAGCATCTGCGCGTCTGAATTGAGCAGCCCGGGTCCGAAGCCGAACATCGCGCGGCCGCGTGTCTGGTGGTCGAGTTGTGCGATGCGGCCGGCCACCATGAAGGGGTGGTGGTAGGGCAGCGACATAACGCCGGTGCCAAGTCGGATACGCGTGGTACGCTCGGCGGCCGCGGCAATGAACAATTCCGGCGCGGCGATGATCTCGAACCCGCCTGAATGGTGCTCGCCGATCCACGCCTCGTCATAGCCGAGCTTGTCGAGATTGCAGATCAGGTCGAAATCCCGCTCTAAGCAGAGCGTCGGATCCTCATCCAGAGCGTGGAACGGTGGCATAAAAATGCCGTATCGAAGCTCAGCCTTGTTCATCCTCGGACTCCCTCTGGCGAGGGTTCAATTTTTTTTCAACCACAAGTTTCGATAAGATACTTTGCGATCGCCAGCGCCCTCGAGCTGGATCGCAAGGCGGCCGTGCGAGATAAATCGCGCCGGATCGTCATCTACAACTGTCGACATCAAACGGCCGTTTAAGTAGTAGAACATGATGTGACCGCGAACAATGATGTGAAGCTGATTCCAACCTCCTACCAGGATACTCTCCTTCAAAGACGCTGGATCTCCAAGGACGCCAATTGAAGCTGGCGCTCCGCCCAAAATGGTAGATGTGCGTAACGACATACCCATGCTGGCACGAAAGGGGCGTGGGGCGGGCCCCCGGCGGGGCCCTGAGCAGCATTCAATGAGCGCGCCGGTTTGAATGTTGGCGTAGTCCATATCGGCTTGGTAGCCGAAGGACTCCCATTCTGAATTCTTATTTTCAGTCTTCCCCAGCAGCGAAGCGCGGAATTGAACCCCGCTGTTGGCCTTTTCGCCTTCGACCTTGATTTCGGTTTTGAATTCGAAGTCAGATAGGTCGCCGCCGTCGCTTCCCTTCCAAAACAAGTAGACAGATCCAGTGTCATTCGAATCGCCCCCGATTGCCGATGCCACGATTGCATGATCTTCGATGCGCCAGACATTGCGGTGTAGGTGGTACGGGTGCACGGGTAGGCGTGAGCTCCACGCCGTGATCGAGGAAGGGAGCCACCAGTTTGGCCCCATTTTACCCACGGTTCGATTGACTGTCGCTTAGCTAGCTCAGACTAGAATTGCCGTAAATGGTGCAGCTCCGCCGGCGCCCGAAAGGCCTCTTCTGCGTGGCGGATATCCATCTCGCTCGTGTCATGACCGGCTGCCAGCCGTGCGGCCTGGACGCCCATATACCAGGTGGGCAGGTAATGTTCGAATTCGGCTAACGGCGTCTCCAAGTCGACCATCAGCGCCTCGGCAACTTCCGCGAATGATCGCACCCCGGTTTCGACATGATATCCGACGGCCAGCATACCAAGTTCGAGCAATTCAAGGTCCACCAATCGGCTAGGGTGAGACCTGGCCTGGCGGAGTTTCGCGGCGAGCCGCTGCTTGCGGTGGTGCTAAAGCACATTTCAGTTGAGGTTCGAGACAATCGCTTGTGCGAAGTTGTCGTCCTGACTCACCGATTGAAAGTCCTCCGGCTCAGTTTCTGGGTCTTCATCAGCCAACCGAACCAGCTCGTCCCAGACCGCCCCGAATAGCAAAGCCTCATCGACTGTTTCACCGTCCTGGTCGTCATATTCGGTTCGCCAGGACTGGCCGGCTATCGTGAGCAACACCTTGATTGTAGTCGGAAGCGCATCGACGTGCTTAGTCACGTGTGGCTGAAAGGTCTGTTCCCAGGACGCATCCAGCGGACTCGATCCCTGAGTGACATGATACCGATACTCGTCCCATAGATCCCTAGCGGGCTCGTCGTAGATATATGTCGGCGGGTATTTCCGAATGTCATCTCGAACGCACTCTGCCAGCGATCGGAACTTTCCTTCGGCAAACGCGTCGATCGCCCCCTGCGAAGCAAGGAGGAACTCGGGCGGGGCAGGAGGCTCCGCTTGCCTGAGTATTCTCGCAGCGATTGAAAAGAAGTCCGAGCGCATCATTGGCCCTGTCTAGGCACGGAAGAATACATCTTATAGTTGATAACCCGCCCTGCACCAAGGCGGCATCCATTCTCGATGGATATGCGGCGGTTGGTCGGCAGCAATTTTCGCCGCTTGAGGCAAAAGGCCGCGCTTACCCAAGAGCAGGCCGCTGAGCTAACAGGGTTCTCTCAACAGTACATAAGTGGGCTCGAACGCGGCTTGCGCAACCCCACGGTCGTCACACTGTTCGAGCTATCGAATGCGCTCGGTGCCAAGCCAGTTGAGCTGCTGCGGCCGGTCGACGCAGACTAAGCCTGAGACCAATTGGGGAAATGGTGCCCAGCCGATGGGCTTACGCAAGCATTGGTGGGGCCTTGGTCGGGGCCCCAGAGATTTTCATGTGACCCCAAACGTCGTGATTTAGCGCACTGCGGCGGGTGTCCTCGGTCCCCAAGAAGGACTCGAACGGCTTATTCAACTACACGCAGGACAACAGGCCGTCCCCTTGAGTTGGAAGTCCTCCTTTGATCGAAGGCAGGCGTGGCCGTAAGCAGGCCGCGTGAATGCATGTATTTCGCCTTCGCGACTTCCAGCTGCAGTAAGTCGGGGAGCGCATCCATATACACTTCAGCTTGAAGTCGCAGCTGGTCGAGGATTTCACGAATTGTCGCGAGCCGTTCTTCGAGATTGGCGGACGCCTGACGCTCAGAATTGGCTTCTTCGTAAAGATGGAGCTCGCTGGGCCGAACCTGCCCTCGAACGCCGGAAATCGGGATCACGGGAAAGCATTGCCATAACCCCGGTTCCCCGCACCAGGGCACGGCTAACTTGAAGCTGTCCCCACTGCGGCAAATACTATTCTGATCGATGTCGATTTGTAGCGGCACAATCTCTGTATCGAAGAGTAAGCTATTGATGATTTCCTCTCCTGTTAAACAGGCGTATCCTAACCAATCTTCGGCGAGCCGACGCCTCGCTTCTTCCACCCGCCTTGCGACATCGGCGTCAAAGGACACACGAGAGAAGAGATCGCTGTCACGGTAAATCATTAGGTTGTCCTCCAGCTTTCGCAGTAAGGCGCTGGAAAAGTTCAGCAATCTTGGGTGTCTGCAGAATTGCTTTCCCCAGCGCCGCGGCCTTCGCGTCGTCGCTGTCCTGACATGCCATCTCAATCAGGAGTTCGGCTCTGCGGGCCGAGGTCATACCCCCGCCATAACTGATTAGACTGGTGAGCAGTTCATCGTGGCCAAGGTTCAGCGAAAAGGCTTTGAGTTGTTCGTATGAGCAGTCGCTCTGCTCTGCCCAGTTGATCAGACAGTTCCGGAACGCATGCGGACTGAAATACCGGACCCCAGCCGCCGCGTAGGCGCGCCGGCAGATTGTGCGCACCGGATCTGGGGTGTGCCAGTGCTCGCGCTTCAAGCCAGAAACGTGGAATTGGTGATCAGCGCCGCAGGTCTGCTCGGTTGCAGGAAACAGGGGCTCGTCAGTGCCCCAGTGAAGCACCAGGCAAAGATGATCGACGTAGCTGAGGAAAATGTTTTTCAGGTCGTCGCCGACGGGGAAGAAAAAGGTCGTCTGGGTCTTAGAGCCCTTCGTGCGGACCTCTCGGGCGTCCTGCTCAATGCCCAGGCGATCAGCCATGACGTGTTTGAGTTTGAGGGTAATTAACGCCGACACTCGGGCGCCGGTGAGCAGAGCGCACGCCATCACGGCGCGGTTGCGTAACTCCACGTCGGTGGTCGCGGGCATGGACAAGATAACGTGGCGGGCCTGTTCCAAGGTCGGCGCTGGGCGGCCGCTGGGAACGGCGGCCAAGCGGGCATCATGACGCGTCGGAGCGAGGTACTCGACCTCTGCGCGGGTGATGTTCGAGCGGTACCCCGGCTGCGTCGCCAACCACAGAAAAAAGTTCTTCACCAGGCGCAGCTTGCTCACGACTGTGGCCCGGCTCGTTACAGCCCCGCTGCGCTTGCTGGCCGCGGCCATGACCTGCTTTTTGTAGGCCAGTGCCTGCTTTAGCGACCACCGTTTGAAATCTTTGCATCCGGTGAACTGCTCGAAGTCGTAGATCGCGGCAGCGGCGTGATCGATCGTGGCTTCTGCCAAGCCCAGTGTCTCACGTTGGTACTCGAAGTACCGCCGCTTGGCCCGCTCATTGGCCGGATTGACCGCGTTCATGGCTGGGCCCCCTCCGAATGTTCAGTACGTGGAGGCTCATCGGTCCCGTTCAAGGTTGCCGAACCGTCTTCGTACCGAACGGTCAGGTGGCCCGCCTTCGCGGTGATGTCCGCGCGGCGCACCCGCCGCCACACGCGGTTGAAGCTGGTCGGGCAGGTGCCAATGAAGTTGCCGCTTGTTGCGCTGAGAGGAGCGTAGTCGACAGTGTCACCAGCGGGCGCGATCGCGCGCTTGCAAGCGACACAGTAGATTTCGCCGGGCCGCAGTTTCTGCCGCGGCTTGTTATGGTGCTTGATGAATTCCCGGACCGCGGCTCCCACGAAGACATAGGGGACGCGCCGCTCGATGGGCTCAAGGCCCTTCTTCATCCAGGCCCAGACTGTGGTTAGGCCGACGTCAAAAAGCTCGCACAACTCTATGCGAGTGTAACTGCGATGCCGCTTTGCACGGCGCGGATCATATCGACGTGTCATACGTCCACCATTGGGAAGAAGGGGCACATGCGGCGGCTGCCCTTCGGCAGACCGAAGCTGTGCGGCCTAGTCTTCGGGGGTGATCAGCGCGCGGAGCGAATCTGCGCGCACCAGCGTGCGGCGGCCGATGCGCGTTACCTTCAACTCGCCGGAGTTGATCAACTGGTACAGGCGAGTGCGACCGAATGTGCTGAGGCGCAGGGCGTCGTTAATGGAGTAAACCATCGGCTCCAGGTTGTCGGTGGTCATGGGGATCAGGCTCCGTATGCGATGAGCCACAGGCAGTTAGAGCAGGCCGTAGCGGTTCGCCACAAAACGCGGCTCCATGAAACGGCCGCTTTCTATGGGAATTTGCTTAATCGGGCGTCTTTTGCCGTTGGCGCAAAAGTGCGTTGTCCACTCGCTTTGTGCGTGCGTCTCGCGCGGCCGCCTGCTCAGCTACGAATGATCGGTAGTTGGCTACCTCCTGGGCCGCTCGATAAACGGCGGTCGGACTTCCCTCACGTGTCTCCAGGACCTTCGCGACAGCCGCATCGGCGTAAGTATGCGTTTTCCTCGCCTCCTCGAAAGCATCTGCCAGTTCGAATTGTTTTTCGCTCGGCTTTGCCACGAGACTCCTCCGAGGGGCGCCCTTCTTAGCTTCAACATCCGGGTGGGTGAGCGCGTAAAGGCGGTACTTCGTTCGGTGCCGGCTGCCTGATAGGAGCTTTCGGAGTTCGAGCGCGACTTCCCGATCCGGGATACCCTGGTGAATTCGCAGGTAGAGGTCCAAACTACTCAAACAGCCTTGCTGCAGCTCGCGAACAACTAGCATTGGATGAGGCAACCTTTTCAGTCTATATTTCGGCCGATTCAAATAGGGCGCGAACCGCTTGTCCAAAACGGACTGGGTCCTGATTGGGCTTCGCTGTCGGGGTCCACTCATGAGGCGGTCGCCATTGGTAAAGCGGCAGGAGAGTCGCCGAGGCCTTGTTCGAGCTCATCAAGGTGATCGCTCCACCATTGGGCCATCCTCACCCTCTCTTCCCAATGCTGCCCGCGATGGTAGATCCCGCGAACGACGTTTGAGTCTTGATGCGCCAGGGCCCGTTCAATCGCATCGTGACTCCAAAGGCCGGACTCGTTGAGCAACGTGGACGCCGTTGAGCGCAATCCGTGTGCTGTCATCTCGTCACCAGAATAGCCCATTCGACGTAACGCGGCGTTGATGGTGTTCTCGCTCATTGGGCGCTTCTTGGTGTGCATCGCAGGGAAGACGTAACCCTGCATCCCCTCAAGCTCGCCCCATTCTTTTAGGATCGCTTTGACTTGGCGAGACAAGGGCACAGCATGATCTCTGCGTGACTTCATCTTGCCAGCCGGAATCCGCCACACCGCCTTGTCGAGGTCGAACTCAGCCCATTCGGCGTGACGCAGCTCTCCGGGCCGAACGAAAACGTGCGGCGCAATCCTCAGTGCGTACATGGTCACATGGTTGCCCTGGTAGGCGACAATGCTGCGCATGAGCCCACCAAGTTTCTGCGGATCCGTGATTGCTGGGTAGTGGCGTGGCACTGGAGCGATCAAGGCGCCCTTTAACGGAGCACAAGGGTCGTGTTCCGCTCGGAGTGTCGCAACGGCGTAACGGAATACGCGGCTAGCGAAAGATCGCGCCCGACGAGCTGACTCTCGCCGCCCGCCCCTCTCAATTTGCTTGAGCGCGACGAGCATCTCGTGCGGTGTAATTTCCGCGACGGGCCTATGCCCGATGTCGCGTCCTAAAAGGGAAATAAACCAATTCGCTTTAAGGAGCGTGGCAGTGGCGAACTCCTCGGCCTCGCATTTGGCTACATATTCTCGCGCGACCTTCTCAAAAGTATCGCCAGCCCGGACCACCGCTTCGATCTTGGATTGCCGACGCCGTCTGGCAGGATCGCCTCCGCGTCCAATCTCGACCCTCGCCTCGTCTCGTCTAAGGCGGGCTTCCTTCAGGCCAGTCTCAGGGTAACGGCCGAAGCTGAGTTTCTGCTCCTTACCCAAGGCGCGGTATTTGAATCGCCAAAGCTTCGATCCGTTCGGCCTTACCAGCAGATATAAGCCGCTTCCGTCGGTGAGCTTCCATTCCCTATCTCGTGGATTTGCTTGACGAATCTCGAGATCTGTAAGCGCCATTGGGGGCCTCACTTCCAAAATGCGTTTTCTGGGCCTCAAAAAGTCGGGGCCTTTGCCGAGATGGGCCACCACAGGCCCCCAAATCTCAGCAAACGGAGCCGAACGCCAATGGCTTCGTCACTCGTGTTTTTGGCAGATTTCTGCGGCTCTTGGAAGCTCCCGCGGCCAATGCCGCTGGAATAAATGGTGCCCAGAAGAGGACTCGAACCTCCACGCCCTTGCGAGCGCCAGCACCTGAAGCTGGTGCGTCTACCAATTCCGCCATCTGGGCACGGGCCGGTGGTCACTTGATCGCCGGCGGGTAGGCGCGGGCCGATAGCGGGGCGGGCGCGCGGTTGTCAACGCATTCCACCGTCGGGGCGCCCTTGCGAGGTGGCAGGTCATGCGGCATGGCCGCGGCAACGGAACGGCCCCGATCGGCCGGGGTTGGAAGCATATGACACGGCACGATCCGCTCGCGGGCAAGTTGGTGACGCTGATCGGCGGCGGCGGCTTCCTCGGCCGCCACACGGCCGAGGCGCTGCTGCGGCGCGGCGCACGGCTGCGGATCGCCGACCGCAGACCCGAAAAAGCCTATTACCTGCGCCCGCTGGCAGACCTGGGTCAGATCCAGTTCGCACGCTGCGACGTCAAGGATACGCACAGCGTCGAGCGGGCGGTCGCGGGCGCTGATGCGGTTGTCTACCTGGTCGGCACTTGGGGCGCGGACCAGCAGGAATTACAGGCCGATGGGGCCGGGCACGCCGCATACGCGGCCACCGCGCAGGCTTGCCAGGCGTTCGCCTATGTCTCCGCCATCGGAGCCGATGCCCAATCCGACAGTGGCTATGCCGCTACCAAGGGCGACGGCGAGGACCAGGTGCGGGCCGCGTTCCCCCGCGCCACGGTTTTGCGCCCCTCCGTGCTGTTCGGCGACGACGATCAGTTCATCAACTTGTTCGCGCGGCTGATCATGCGCTTGCCGGCGATGCCGGTGTTCGGCGCGCAGGCCCGGGTCCAGCCGCTGTTTGTCGACGACGCGGCCGAGGCGATCGGAGTGGCCCTGGCCGATCCCAAGAGCCATGGCGGCAAGACTTACGAAATCGCCGGGCCCGAGGTGCTGACGATGGGCGACCTGCACCGCCGCATCGCCGCCGCTCAAGGTCGCGAGCGCGGGCTGATCGAGGTACCCGATCCGATCAGCGCGCTGTTTGCCGCGCTGCCCGGTACGCCGATGAATTCCGACCAGTGGGCGCTACTCAAGCGCGGCAGCGTGGCGAGCGATGCGGCGCCGGGTCTGGCTGAACTTGGGGTCACGCCGCGGCCGTTGGGCTTGTTTCTCGAGCGGTGGATGGTTCGCTACCGCAAGCACGGCCGCTTCGGCGACAAGCGCGCGCCGGCTTAGGAAGCGAGCGGCGCTTCCAACTCGGCGACGGGCTCGACCAGCAAAGTCGCCCCTTCGCAGCCGACTATCCGCACCCGCTGCCCGGTGGCCATTTCCGGCCCCCGCGCCATCCATTCGCTGTCGCCGTGCTTGACCCGCCCGCTGCCGTGCTCGATCGCCTGGGTGACGAGCGCGCCCTGCCCGACCATCCGCGCGCCCCGCCGGTTCATCAGCGGGTCGGCGCTTTCGATCGGCTGTTCGGCAAGGAACCGCCGCGCGGAAAATGCCGCGATCAGCGACAGGAACACGAAGTCGAGCACTTGCAGCGGGACCGACATGCCGATTACCCAGGTCATGACCCCGGTGACAATGGCCGCCAGCCCGAGCCACAGCAGGTAGACCCCCGGAGCGAGCATCTCGGCCGCCGCCAACACGACCCCGACGGTTAGCCAGATCCAGTGCGGCTCGATATTCATCAACGCTTGGTCGATGGGACGGTGGGCGCCGCGGCCCGGGCCGGCGGGGTCAGCTGCGGCTTGGCGGGAGCAGGCTGCATGTCCGATCCCCCCAGCACCTCCCGCGCCAGTTCTCCGATCCCGCCAAGCGTGCCGATCAGCGCCGTCGCCTCGATCGGAAACAGGATCGTCTTGGCATTGGGCGAATCGGCAAACTTCCCGATCGCCTTGGTGTATTCCTGGGCCACGAAGTAATTGATTGCCTGGTTGCCCGACTGGGCAATCGCGCTCGACACCACGGTCGTCGCCTGGGCTTCGGCCTCGGCCGACCGCTCGCGGGCCTCGGCATCGCGGAACGCGGCTTCCTTGCGCCCTTCCGCGGACAGGATTTGCGACTGTTTCTCGCCCTCGGCGCGCAGGATGCGGCTCGCGCGCTCACCCTCGGCTTCGAGGATTTCGGCGCGTTTCAGGCGTTCGGCTTTCATCTGCCGCGCCATCGCTTCTGAAATGTCGAGCGGCGGGCGGATATCCTTGATCTCGACCCGGGTGATCTTGATCCCCCACGGCTCGGTCGCATGGTCGACCACCATCAGCAGCTTGGCGTTGATCTCGTCGCGCTTGGACAGGGTCTCGTCGAGGTCCATCGAGCCCATCACCGTGCGCAAGTTGGTCGTCGTGATGGCCATGATCGCGCCGTACAGGTTACTCACCTCGTAAGCCGCCTTGCCGGCGTCGAGCACTTGGAAAAACACCACCGCGTCGACCCCGACCATCGCGTTGTCGCGGGTGATGATCTCCTGCCCGGGGATGTCGAGCACCTGCTCCATCATGTTGACCTTGTGGCCCACGCGGTCGAACACCGGGATCAGGAGATGCAGGCCGGGCTCGGCAGTCAGGCTAAACTTGCCGAACCGTTCGATGGTGTAGACGTAACCCTGCTTCACCACCCGCACGGCCATGATCATGAACACGAGCAGCGCGAAGACCACCGCCGCCAACAAGAATTCCATGTCACCGCTCCCCGGACCGTCCGCGCCTATCGTAACGTGCGTCTTGCGCGCGGCAAAGCGAAAGCGGCCGTGGCACGATGGCGCGATTGTGCCGCGTGCCGCATCCTCTTAAGAAACCGCGACGTCCGCGGCGCAACGCGGCGAAAAGATTCACGGGAGGAATCGAGACCATGAAGCGCACCGCAACCGCGATCGGCTTGGGCCTGTTTGCCATCGGCAGCGCGGCGACCGCGCAGAATGCTCCGACACCGGCGCAACCGGCGGCCGCGGCGCAGCCCAGCCCCGCGGGACCGCGCCAGGTTTCGCCCCCGGTTCCGCCGTTCGGCGACGGGCCGTGGGATGTCACGATCAGCGACGGCCGGGTCCATGTCGAGGTCATGACCAAGGGCCTCGACCATCCGTGGGGCATGGCATTTGCGCCCGACGGCAGCATCCTGGTCACCGAGCGGCCCGGGCGATTGCGGATCATCCGGGCCGGCAAACTCGATCCCAAGCCCATCGAAGGGCTTCTGCCGGTTTACGCCACCGGCATTTCCGGGCTGACCGACGTGGCCCTCGATCCCGATTTCGCCGCAAATCGGTTCGTCTATCTGGCCTATAGCAAAGCCGCGCCGGATACTCCGCCGGGCACCAGTCTCAATTCGGGCCAGGCAACCGCCGCGGTCATGCGCGGCAAGTGGGATGGTGGTGACCGTCTGACAGAGGTGCGCGACTTCTTCGTTGCCGATGCGTGGTACGGCAAACCGCCGCTGCCCACGCGCTGCTGCGGCCAGGGGCCCGCTTCGGGCAGCTTCGGGGGTCGGCTGGCGCTCGACGGCAAGGGACACATTTTCATCACCAGCGGGGATCGCAATTACGGGGAGAGGGTGCAGGACCCGTCGAACCACTTCGGCAAGATCTTGCGCCTCAACCTCGACGGCAGCGTGCCGCGCGACAACCCATGGGTCGGCAAGAAGGGCATGAAGCCCGAAGTGTGGTCGACCGGTCACCGCAACCAGCTGGGGCTGTTCTACGACGCACCCACCGGCCGGCTGTGGGAGAGCGAATTCGGCCCGCGCGGGGGTGACGAGATCAACCTGATCACCAAGGGCGGCAATTACGGCTGGATCGACGTCACTCAAGGCATCCACTACAACAGCGAGCCGACCCACAAGGGCGTCCGCAACGTCGCGGGCTACATCGATCCGGTGTGGGCGTTCCCGCCGTCGGGCAATCCGGGTAATGTCGCGATCTATCGCGGCGGCCTGTTCCCTAGTTGGCAAGGCGATCTGCTGCTGCCCAACATGTCACGGCCACCGTCGTTGCTCCGCATGAAGATTGCGCCCGACGGCCACGTGGTGGCGAGCGAGGCCTTGCTCACCAATCTCAACCAGCGCCTGCGCGACGTGCGCGTAGGGCCCGACGGCGCGATCTACGTGCTGACCGACGAGACCAATGGTGCCGTCCTCAAGCTGACGCCAGCACCGCCGGCGCCGGTTGCACCGCCCGCGCCGCCGCGGCCGGCAGCCACACCGGGCGGTTGACGCTGCCGACGGCTTGGCCCGCGGACAAGCCGCCTGGCCCAAGCCAACCGACAAACGCCGAAAAATCACCAGCGCGGAGAATTGCTATTCGCGCGGGAAAGGCCGCCCCGTTGCCCGCTCGATGGCGGCGATCTGTACGCTGGCGGGCAAATTGGGCAACCCTTTGTAAAGCGCTCCCAGCACGGCATGGTCGTAGTCCGTCAGCCCGGTGGGGCGGGCATTGGCCGGCGCCTCAAACAGATCGAGGATCGAATTCCCGCCGGTGTAGCGCGCCGTCGGCGCGTGATGCACCAGAGCCCGCATGGTGGCGTAATCGGCCAGTTGATAAATGCCGATCCCGCGCACGGCATCGCGATCGATGAGGATAAGCGCGTGGATGATGTTCTGCTGAGTTGCGACGTAGATCTTCGAGTGTGCCATCCACATGTTGGCCTGCGGCACGTCGACCAAGTTGCGCTCTCTCAGGACCGGCGCGCCGTCGCGCGTGCGGGTAACCACGCGGGTGGCAACATGCACCGGGCCGGGTTCTTCCAATAGCACCTTGCGTTCTGTCGGGTTCAGTTCGCTGAAAACCAGGCTCTGCTCGCGCGCCATCGCGCGCAGGTACGCCCGCCCATCGGCGACAAAGGCGACAATTAGATTGGGCCTGCAGTCACTGATCGGGGCCATGCGCCGGCCCACGACTTCGGCATTCTGACGGATGCGGCCCACCATCATCTCGGCCGCGTCGATTTCGAGCCCGGCGACGCCGGGGCAAAGCGCGTCCTCGAATCGCGGCAACGGGTTGTCGGTCGCAGCCGAAACTTGCCCCGTTACAAGCAAAGCGGTGGCGACTGCGATCAGGATGCCAAAGCGCGTACGCATCATGTCCATCTCCCGGACCGGTGGCGCACCTTATCTGCCTTTCGGCGTCAACGAGCAACGGGGAGTTGGCGCCCTAAGTGGCGGAGCAGGGGGCGACCCACCCCCCTACCTGCCAAGATTATCGTCCTACCAGCCGCGATAGCGCGGGTCGTAGTTGCGGTAATAGCGGTCATCGTAGCGGTAATCCCGGTACGGTACGCTGCGGTATTGGTACCGATACTGATTCTGATAGGGATACTGGTACTGCGGCTGATAATAGTACCCGTTGTTGTAATTTTGATAACCGTAGCCTTGGTTGTAGTAATAGCGATCATCGTAGCCGCGGTTGGACCCTGAGCTGAGGAGCGCGCCGATCGCCAGGCCCGCGATACCAGCCGCGACGGCAGCGCCGGTGCTGTCGCGGTGGCGATAGCGGTAATATTGCGCGTCGGCCGGGGCGGTCGCGACCAAAGCGGTTGCGGCCGCCGCCACGCCGAATGCCGTCTTCTTTAGCAAGTTCATCTTCGTTCTCCGAACA
>JBDSUJ010000134.1:0-7644 GCA_039927815.1 Croceibacterium sp.
GATAACCGCCGACCGAGCGATCTTCGGTACCGATGCCTGGCGGCTCCTTCAACCGATGCTCGGCTACCCACTAGTCACCTCGTTGCTGTCCTATGCCTACCACGCGTGGGTTGGCCTGATCTACGCGGGGGCGATCTACTTCAGTTTCGGGGCTCAAGACCGCGAAGTCCGGGCGCGCTATTTCATCACCTTTTTCACGATCTGGACGGTGGTGGGGCTCGCGCTCGCGACGGGGATGGCTTCGGTGGGGCCATGCTTTGTCGGCCCGCTGCTGGGGTATCACGAGTTCGATCAGCTTGTCGCTTATCTGAACGCCGCCAACGAACAGCACCGGGTGATGGTCCTCCCGGTGCAGCAGGAGCTACTCGCGGGATACCTGACCGACGCGCGTGGATTGGGCCAGGGCATTGCAGCCATGCCTTCGATGCACGTGGGGCTGGCCACGCTCTTCGCCCTTGCGACGTGGCGGATCAACAAACTGGCCGGCGTTCTGTTCACGGTTTTCGCAGCCGTGATCGCTGTTGCTTCCGTGCACCTCGCGTACCACTACGCGGTTGACGGGATCGTCGCGGCGGCCGTGACGATCATGACCTGGGCGGTCGCGGGCCCGTTGGCCAAGCGCATATGCTGCCGTTCCGCGGCCTCAGTTCAACCCACTCATCCGACCGGCGAGGCCGTCGCGGCGTAGCTATTGCCAAGCTCCGGGCGCCTGCCTATGTGCCGCCGCTCACAAGCGCCCGTAGCTCAGCTGGATAGAGCACCAGACTACGAATCTGGGGGTCGGCGGTTCGAATCCGTCCGGGCGCACCAAATTCCAACTTGACCGAAGCGGCCGAAGACAACCTGGCGTACAGATCGCTGCGGGTTCGCTAAAGTGCCCACCCGGGCACGCATCGCCGCGTGGCGAAGGCGACCGCATTGTCTGACGGGCAAGACCGATTATGATCCCCCGGATGAAAACGGAGCTGCGCTCGGGCCTTCCCATAATTGGCTTTGAGGATGCCGCAGCCTTTTGTGCCTGGCTGGCGGAAGAGCCAAGAACATCGCGGGGACTATGGCTGAAACTCGCCAAGAAGGGCGCCGCGGTTGCGAGCCTCTCTAAAGCGGAAGCTATCGATGCGGCGCTCTCTCATGGCTGGATCGACGGCCAGCTCGACAAATACGACGCACAGAGCTGGCTGATTCGCGTCACGCCGCGCAAGCGCGCAAGCCAGTGGTCTGAAATCAACCGGGCGCGCGCCAAGGAGTTGATCGCGCAGGGTCGGATGCGGTCAGGCGGCCTGGCCGAGGTTGAGTCCGCCAAGGCCGATGGCCGGTGGGACGCTGCCTATGCGCCCGCCAGCACCGCGCGTGTGCCCGCAGATCTGCAGGCCGCGCTCGATGCTTCGCCCCGAGCAGCAAGCTTTTTCGCGACACTGAAAGGCGCGAACCGCTACGCAATTCTCTATCGCGTCGGCACGGCGAAAAAGTCGGAGACGCGGGCCAGACGTATCGCCGACTTCATCGAGATGCTCGATCGCGGCGAATCAATTCACGGCTAGCCCGCGCCGTCAAAGCACGCGGCACCGATCACCCACTTTCAGCGAGCCATGCCTCCAGCAGGCTACGGTCCATGGCCGCCAGTTTGATCTCGCGGCTCTGCGCGGCTGTGCACCAGCACCATTCCTGCCCTTCGCGAGCGGTTGGCTCGCCCCGCCAAACGCGGCAGGTGTAAAGCATCATGACAAGTGCGGGGCGGTTGTCCGTGGCGCGCTCTTCGGCAAACCCGGCCGGTTCCAGAGTGTCGGGTGACAAGTCGATTCCCAGTTCCTCCGCAACCTCGCGCACGAGGGCAGCTCGGGGCAGTTCATCGTTGTCTACGTTGCCGCCGGGGAGCTCCCACAGCCCGGAGTGCGGCTTCCCCGGCAACGCCCGCTGAACCAGGACGCGCCCCTCGCGGTCCACGATCCGCGCCGCCACCACCAACACGAACGTCGGAATTTTTTTCACTTGGCGTGCCAATCTCAATCTTTGGTTAGCCTTGTCCTGCCATAGGCAATTCCGACTGGTTTGTGAAAGCTCTGGGGAAAGCCAATGCGAGTCATGCGAGTTTTGCGCCAATTGCTGAAAGATTCTGCAGGCGCGACCGCTGTAGAGTACGGACTCATCGTAGCATTGATCGTCATAGCGATCTTCACTGCATTAAATTCTGTCTCGAGCTCAACCACAAGCATGTGGAATCGCGTCTCAAGCGCGCTGTCTACTGCTTCCAACGCGGCTTAGGTATTTATAAACGATTAGACATTATTTCAAGTTCTGCTTGATCCGAATTGGAGGCTCAAGCCGGGTACCGAAGACTGAAACCTAGGAGACAATCGATGAAGTTTTTCACCAAGCTGCTCCGTGACGAGCAAGGCGCCACCGCCATCGAATACGGCCTGATCGCCGCCCTCATCGCGGTTGCCGCGATGACTGCGATGCAGAGCCTCGGTTCGAACCTCAACAACACCTTCAACAAGGTGAATACTCAGTTGACGACGGCCAACGCCGCTTAATAAGCGCGTTCGAATGTTTGGAAGGGCGGCAGGGAAACCTGCCGCCCTTTTTACGTGCGTCAGCCGCGCACGACCAGCTTGTATTTCTGGCCGGGGGTAACTTGCGCGTTCCCCGACAGCCCATTGAGCACCCGGAACCGTACTTCCTGCCCCGATGGATAAGCCATCGCGCCCGCCAGGCTTTGCACGCTGTCGCCCGGGCGCGCGGTGATGACCCGGATCTTGCGAGGGACGACTCGCGCCGCCTCAGCCGGGCTGATCCTGCGCAACGAGTTGAACATCGGATTGAAGACGCTCGACCGCCCGGCCGGAGACAGGGCCGCGAAATGGTAGGCTTGTCCGCTCGAGAATTCGTAGCCGACCACGGTTACATCGACCTGCCCAGAGCTCGTACTCACGCGCGATTGACCGATGACCGCCGGAATGCCGTTTATCGTGGTGCGCTGAAGCGTTTGGGGCGCGAGCTGCGTCTGCGACCCGCCGATCGCCTGGAACGCCTGGCGGACGTAACTTTCGAGATCGCCGTTGTAGGGTAGCGCCGACAGCTGGGCCTTCCCGCTTTGCCCGCTAATCGACACCGCATCGCCGCCGTTGACCATCGAGAACCCGCTCGGCGCGGTGAAAGTGATCCGCATGTCGGGGTGGATGAAGGTGTTGCCTTCGATTACGCCCTGATGCGGGTCATCTCCGTAGAGTAGGCCGTCCATACGCGTGAGATAGGTGTCGCGGTTGGTCAGCCCGGTGGCGGTGCCTGCCTGCCGCAGCGCGGCTTGGACGCGGCTCGCCGGATCGGGGTGAGTGGAAGCCCACTGCGGTACCGAGGATGAGTCTTTACCCTGCAATTGGGAATCGAGAGAGTTCTGCGCGGCCAGGTCGGCGAGGACAGTGCCCATCGCGTGGGGATCGTAGCCCGCGCCGCGCAAGTAGCGAATTCCGAGGCTGTCGGCTTCGGTCTCCTGACTGCGCGAATATTTCAGCGTGGCCAACTGGGTGCCGGTCGAGACCAGCTGCTGGCCGAGCTGACCGATCCCCGAATTACCCAGCACGCCGCCCAGCACCGCGCCCAGCAGGCCGCCGAGGAGCGAATTGCGGGTTGCGGCTTGCTCGCGCTTGGCCTGGTGTCGCGCCGCCACGTGGCCGATCTCATGCCCAAGCACGCCCGCCAATTCGGCCTCGTTATTCATCAACGCGGCGAGTTGCCGCGTCACGTATACGTAGCCGCCGGGAATCGCGAATGCGTTGTCGACCGAGCTGTTGAGCAAGGTAACGGTAAATGCGGACTGCGAATTGGCCAGACCGGACTGGACCGCGATATTGCGGCCCACCTGGCCGACATAGGCGGCCTGCGGACCGGACATCGCGCCGCCGTATTGCCTGAGCAGTTCGGGATGGTATTGCGCGCCTTGTTGCGCCTCCGACTGCGTGATCGCGGTCCCCTGGGCCTGGGCTATGACCGGAGCGGCGGCGCATGCTAGCAGCGCGCTGGCGGCGGCACCCCGCAAGGCGAAATTTTTGAGCAGGCTGGAACGGTTCTTGAGCATGTAAATTCCTCACCGGACGCGGCGACTGCCCCGCGGTCACGACAGAAACCCGTTACCCCCGCGCGGCGTTCCCGCGCCGCCCAGCGCGAGCCGGATCGCCCAGGGCCATGAACCGGTCTTCGCGCAATTTGCGCAGCTGCTTGGCGGATTTTCCGGACAGCGCGTCCAGTTCCTCGCCGATAGCCTGCCCCAAGGCCTGGGCTGTGGCAGCGGGATCGCGATGCGCGCCCCCCATCGGTTCGGGCACGATACGGTCGATCACCCCCAATTCAATCAAGTCACTGGCGGTCATCTTCATGGCTTCGGCGGCTTGCGGCGCCTTCTCCGCAGTGCGCCACAGGATGGACGCACAGCCTTCGGGCGAAATAACAGAATAGACCGCGTTCTCCAGCATCAGCACCCGCTCGGCGCTTGCCAGCGCCACTGCCCCGCCCGAACCGCCTTCGCCGACGATCGTCGCGACCAACGGGGTCGGTAGTGCCAGGCAGGCCTCGGTCGAGCGGGCGATGGCTTCGGCTTGACCGCGCTCCTCTGCCTCGATCCCGGGGAATGCCCCCGACGTATCGATCAGCGTCACCACCGGCAGGTGGAAACGGCCGGCCATTTCCATCAGGCGGACCGCCTTGCGGTAGCCCTCGGGCTTGCCCATGCCGAAATTGTGCTTGAGGCGACTTTCGGTGTCGTGGCCCTTCTCGTTGCCGATCAGCATCACCTTGCGGCCGTCGAACGTGGCCAGACCCCCCATGATCGCGAGGTCCTCGCCAAACCGGCGATCGCCGCCCAGCGGGATGAAATCGTCGAAGATCGCGGCCAGGTAATCGCGCAGATGCGGCCGGTTGGGATGGCGCGCGACTTGCGTCTTCTGCCACGCCGTTAGATTGGCATAAGTCGAGGCGAGCAGCTCGCGGCTTTTGCGCTCGAGTCGTTTGAGCTCGGCCGAGATGTCAACATCCTCGCCCGCGGCCGCTTCGCGCAGTTCGGCGATCCGCGCCTCGAGCTCGGCCACCGGCTTCTCGAATTCGAGGTAAGTCATCATTGCCCGCGCGCTACCGGCCCCGCCGCCCGCCCGCAAGGGGATGGCGTTCGTTGACCAGCGCCACGAGCCGGGCGGCATCGACGTGGGTGTAAATCTGGGTGGTGGCGATATCGGCATGACCGAGCAGCGTCTGCAGAACTCGCAGGTCCGCCCCGCCCTCCAGCAAGTGGGTGGCGAACGCATGGCGCAGCACATGCGGGCTGACTTTGGCCGGATCGATCCCGGCGCGTGTCGCCAGCGCCTTGAGCAGCTGGAAGAGGCGCACCCGGGTCAGGTGCTTGCCACGCGAGGGAAACAGATACCGCCCGTGTGCCGGACGCAGTTCCAGCCAACGCGCCAGCGCTTGCCCCGCCCGGCGCGAGATCGGTACCATCCGCTGTTGCGAGCCCTTGCCGGTGACGGTCAGGAACGGCGCGTCGCGGGGGACCGCCGCGAGCGGCAGGGCGACCAGTTCGGTGGCGCGCAGCCCCGACCCGTAGAGCAATTCGATAAAGGCCAGCAGCCGCACAGACGCCGGCTGGTTGCCGTGCGCCTCTTGTTCGGCTTGGAGGAACAGCGCTTCGACTTCGCGGTGAGACAGAATCCTGGGCAGAGGCCGGCGCGGTGCCGGGTGAGGCAACGCGCCCGACGGGTCGTCGGTGCGCAATCCCTCGTCCACCAGGAAGCCGTAAAACTGCCGCAGGACAGAGGCCTTGCGGGCAACGGTCGACGGTGCGAGTTCACCCCACTGCGCGCCGAGGCCCGCCAGCGTCCCGCGCGAGGCCGCCGCAAGGTTGCCCGCCAGCGCCTCGGCACCGCTCAAGTCGCGGCGGTAGGCCGCCAAAGTGTTCGGCGCCGCGCCCCGCTCTGCGGCAAGCATGGCCAGAAACGCGTCGATGGGCCCGGCGATCGGTTCAGCCTCGGGCGACCGCTTCAGCGGCTATCATACGGGCTTCGCCGTCGAGCCCCACTTGTTCGAGCGAGCGGACGATATGGAACAGGTGCCGCGGGGTCATCTTGTCCCACCCGGTACCCTGCATCCCGAGCGCCGCCAGCAGTGCCACCAGAGTCGGGTTGTCGAGCTGCCCGGCTCGGTCGATCTTGCGGCTCCACACGCTGGCGCGCGCCATGTCGAATTTGAGATCGTCGGCGAAGCCTGCTGCGGTATTGGCGTCGAGCCGGCCGAGCCCCGCGAGGCCCGCCACCAAGAACCGCGACTTGCGCTGGCCGATGCTCTGGTCCTGATCGATAAACCGGCTGACCGAACCGCTGCTGACCGTTGTCGCGCGATTGGGCTGCGCTAGGGCCAGCAGGCCCCACGCCGCGCTGCCTTGCGGGACCAGCTGCCCCCAGCGAAGCGCATTGCGATCGAGCCCGGCGGCCAGCATCGAGCCGACGATCCGCGGTGCGTCGCCGATGAAGGCATCGCTGACGGGCAGCAGCGCCGCTGCATAAGCGGTCAGCACCTGGGCGCCGTAATCCGCGCCGTTGGTTCCCCACAGCGTGCGCATGGCCCCGACCCGGTCGGCGGCGGCGCTCGCGACGTAGGCGTTGCGCAAAGTGCCCGCCCGGCCCTTGTCGCGATCGTCGATCGATGGATCGGCCCACAACTGCGAGTACAAATCGACCATCGCCTGGGCCGACAGCACGCCGCGCGCACCGGCTCCATCCGCCGCCGCGGCGCGGTCAGTCAAGGACACCGCCGGGATCGCGACATCGGCAAAATCGTATTGCGCGGCGCCCTTGCGCAAGTTCGCGGGCAACTCGACACCGAGCGTGCGGGCAAGCGAAAATCGCCACGGGTTGAGCTCGGTCACGCCTTGCCATTCGATGGTGACCTCACGCCGCCTGTCGCCAGCCGCGCCGGCGTAGCGCTGGGCGAGGAGGACATCGATGCGCGGCGCGACGCCGTAATACAGCGCGCGGTCGAGTTGGCGCTCGGCTTCGCGGCCGTCGCCGCCGTAGGCCCGGCAGACCGACTTCGCCATCTCCCATTCGGGCGCCTTGAGCAACGTGGCCTTGAGTTGCGCAACCGGGCAGATCCCGAGCAGGTCGCCGGTGGAAAGATAGGCGTCGAGCGCGGCGCCGGCGAGCGCGGGATTGAAGTTGGCGGAATCGACGTCCTGCACGAGCGCGCGCGCCGCCTGGCCCTCGCCCAGCCGATTGAGCAACCGCGCCCGCATCGCGATGAATTCAACGGGGTCCATGTCGAGCGGAGCATCGAGCCGGCTGGCGAGCGCGCGCCGCAGCAGGATGTGTCCCCAACGTGAAACCAGCGGATGCTTGATGCCTTCAAGCGTGGCTGTAACCAGCGCCGCCGGCTGGGCCGCCAGCGAACCGGCGGGAAACCCGCCTTCGCTTTCGCTGAGCACGCCGACTTGGTTCAGCGCCCGCCGTGTCCCGGGCGGCATGTCGAATTGCGGTTTCAAGCCGAACAGCTCGTCGAGCTCGTCTGGACCCATCTTTTCAAGCTGGCCGAGCGACGGCAGGCCGTTCGCCAGCGCTACCGGCGGCGCCTTGGGCAAGCCTGGCGCCAGTGGCTGTACCACTGTCG
>JBDSUJ010000135.1:0-18898 GCA_039927815.1 Croceibacterium sp.
CGATCACCAACCTACACCTCGCGACCGGCCGCATCGGCAAGCCCGGTGCCGCGCCCTTCTCGATCACCGGCCAGCCCAACGCGATGGGCGGGCGCGAAGTCGGCGGGCTTGCCTCGACTCTCGCCGCGCACCGGGGGTTCGAGCCCGAGAACGTGGTGGACGTGCGCCGGTTCTGGGCGGCCGAGCGCATGGCCGCCAAGCCCGGGCTCAAGGCCGTCGACCTGTTCCGCGCAGTCGGCGAAGGGCGCATCAAGGCGCTGTGGATCATGGCCACCAACCCCGCTGTCTCACTGCCCGACGCGGGCCGCGTGCGCGAGGCGTTGGCAGGCTGCCCCTTCGTCGTCGTCTCGGACTGCGTCGCGGACACCGACACCTCGCGTCATGCGCACGTCAAGCTGCCCGCGTTGGGGTGGGGCGAGAAGGACGGGACCGTGACCAACAGCGAGCGCATGATCAGCCGCCAGCGCGCGGTGCTGCCCGCGCCGGGTGAAGCCAAGCCCGACTGGTGGATCGTCAGCCAGGTCGCGCGGGCAATGGGCTGGCGCAATGCGTTCGGCTATGAAAGCCCGGCCGAAATCTATCGCGAGCACGCACGTTTGTCGTCGTACCGGAACGCGGGGCAGCGCGTTTTCGATCTCGGCGACCAGGGCGCGATCACCAATCGCCAGTACGACGCGATGGAGCCATTCCGGTGGGGCGGCACCCCGTTTGCCGACGGGCATTTCTCGACCCCTGACGGCAAGGCGCGGCTGGTCGCGGTGCGCCAGCGCGATCTGGGCCAGGCGCTGGCCAAATGGCCCCTCACGCTCAACACCGGGCGTTATCGCGACCAGTGGCATACGATGACCCGCACGGGCCTGTCCCCCAAGCTGTCGCAGCATCGCCGCGAGCCGATGGCCGAAATCCATCCCGAGGATGCGGCAGTGGAGGGTATCGCAGATCGCACGCTGGTGAGCGTGTCCACGCCGCAAGGCACCAGCGTGTTTCGCGCCGAATTGAGCGAGTCCCAGCGCCGGGGCGAGGTTTTCACCCCGATCCACTGGACCGACCGCCAGTCGACCGGCGGGCGGGCGGGCCTTTTGCCCGCGCCCCTCGTCGATCCCCACTCGGGCCAGCCGGCCTTCAAGGCCACGCCGGCACGGATCGCGCCGTTCGCCGCCGAATGGCACGGATTCCTGATTGCGGACGAAATACCATCTGCGATCCCGGCCGATTACGCCACTCGGGTGCGCGTTCCCCAGGGCTGGTTGGTCGAGTTGGCCGGGCACGGCGATCCCGCCGCGCTGGTAAAAGCCGTCTTGCCCGCCGGCGACCGCATCGAAAGCGCCGATTCCGCGCGCGGCGGGCTGCGCGTTGCAGTGGTTGAAGGGGGCCGCCTGCGGGCCGCGCTTTACCTCGCCCGCACGGGCCGTTTGCCGGACCGCGAATGGCTGATCGGCCGCCTCGCCGCGCACGAGAGCGCTGCGCCGGTCGAGCTGCTCGCCGGGCGCTCCGCCATCGCGGCCCCCGATCGCGGGCCGATCGTGTGCGCCTGCTTCGAAGTCGGCACGGCGACGATCATCGACGCGGTCGCGAGCCAACAGCTTGTCGATGTCGAAGCGGTCGGCCGAGCGCTTTCAGCCGGCACCAACTGCGGCTCGTGCCGCCCCGCCATCCAGCGCCTGATCGGCGAAGTCCGCAAGGAGGTCTCGAATGCATGACGATTTTGCGCCGGGAACGGTGTGGCTGGTCGGTGCCGGGCCAGGCGATCCCGAACTCCTCACCCGCAAGGCCGAGCGCCTTATCCGCACGGCCGACGTGGTGTTCTATGACGCGTTGGTCGGTGCGGGCGTGCTCGGGTTCGTACGCGGCCGCTGTGTCTATGTCGGCAAGCGTTCCGGACGCCACTCGAAGGATCAGGCGAGCATCGACCGGCTGATCGTCGAAGCCGCGCTGTCCGGCGAGCGGGTGGTGCGCCTCAAAGGCGGCGATCCGGCGATCTTCGGCCGCGCGACCGAAGAGCTTGAAGCTTGCCGGTCAGCTGGGGTGCGCGTGCACATCTGTCCTGGAGTCACCGCGGCGAGCGCCGCGGCCGCGGACCTGGGTTTGTCGCTGACTCTTCGCGGCACCGCGCGCCAATTGACGCTGGTCACGGCCCACGCGCGCGCCGGCGAAACTCTTGACCTCGACTGGGCGAAGCTCGCCGATCCCGACGCCACGCTGGCCATCTACATGGGCAAGTCCGCCGCCGCGGCCGTTGCCCGCGGATTGATCGACGCCGGGCTGCCGGGTGACACACCTGCTTTGATCATCGAGAATGCCAGCCTCGCTACGTCGACAAGTTTCCGAACTCGCCTCGATTTACTCGCGATCGTCGCCGCGACGGGCGTCGGCAATGGGCCGGCAACAATTCTGATTGGCAATGCTCTCGCAGGCGAAACTCGGCGCGCGAGTGGCTGCAGCATTGGGGTTTCGACCCGAGTGGCGAACTAGTCCGACTGCCTCTCGATTGGGAAGCGGGGGCAGCAAAAATCCGCGTGCCATGCCGCAGGTATCGCAGGCGCGCGACGCGCGGCTTTGTCCTCGAGACGAACGCTCGCGGCCCAATAGGACAGCCCCCACAGCTGCCCAACGCGCAGTGGGTCAACGTGCCGGAAGTGCCCGGGGGCGAAGCCCGCCGCGTCCGAGGCGAATAAAGCTGTCGACCAGCCAAGGCTCGACACTGCCTGCCGGCGCGTGAGCCTCACGCCAGTCGCCAAGATACCAGCCCGTCGTCGCCAACCTCGTCATGGGATTGCACGCGCAGTCCCAAGTCGCGGCACATGATTTCGCAAATGGTCCGATCCGACCACGGCGTCAGCCCCGCCAAGCGGGGGTTTGACCGGAGCAGGCGCGGCAGTGTCGCCCGCCAGGCGTCGGCCAGCCCGAACTGGCGCGCGTCGAGCACCGTCACTCCCCGCGCGCGCCAGGCCCGCGCCGCAGCAACGGAGCGCGCCATGCGCTCGTCAAACAGGAACGCCGCCGGCCGCATGGATTCGGCGAACACATTTGTGGGAAGGACAGCCAGCGCACCGGCCGCCGCGGAGCCCTTGATCAGGGAGCGTCGGTTAAACATGCTCATTGGGCGCGCGTCAGGTAGGCGGCGATGGAGGACAGAGTAGCATCGTCAAGCTCAGCCGCGCGAATTTGCGGCATTGAGCCGATGCCGTTGCGCACTGCCGCGCGGGTACGGCCAGCGGGAAGCCCGCCTCGCCGCTCCAGCATCGCCCGGTCTGCCGGAACTCTGCGCGACAGGACCCGCGTACCGAACCCGCCTTCGAGATGGCAACCGCCGCATCGCGCCAAGAAATTCTGTTGCCCGGAATCAGGGACAGCCTTTTCACCGTCTTGCGCGTGGCCCGCTACAGCGACGAACAGAACCGCCCCGGCGATCACGCGCGGCCACCAAGGCTTCGTCATGCTTTCGCATCCCGGTAAGACCGCGGCCAGATGCCCATCTTGCCAGGCGCGATTATGCCCTTGGGATCGACGGCATCTTTAACCGTTTCGTTCCACCGCTGCAGCGCATTGTGGTTATATGAGTAAGTCGAGGCGACCTTTTCATAATAGAGCGTGTGCGTACGGTATTCTCCCCACCCTTTGTCAGCAGCGGTCGCGATCAAATTCGCAAACAAGGTGTTCGCGCGCGCCGTCATGTCGGCATCGTTGCGGTTGAACAGGATCATGTTGATGTGGTTGAGGTACCGCTGCCCCGCCGTGAAACCGCCATAGTAATCGAAACCGGCGGCTTCATACATGCTTCGGATCGTGGTGTACTGCGTCCAGGCTTCCGCGCCCGAGAAGCCCGACACCGGCGAGAAAGTAAGATGGCCCCCCGGTCCGCCGAGCCAGTCGACTACCCCGAGCGCGCTGAGGCTGGGCACCGGTGAGCCGGAACCGGGTAGCGGTTCGCCGCGGTGCCACTCGGTCGTTGTGAACTGATCGGGGACTTTCGCGGCGAACGCCTTTCGCACCCGGTCGGCGTTGATCGCGTTGATCCGGGGATCGCCGAACAGGCGAATGGAGAAATTCCAATTCCCCACACCGGCTGACCGGCGCGCCGCCTCGAGCGAACTGCGCGGCATCGGCCCCCTGCCGGTGAAGTAAGTAGATCTCGTTGCTCTGGTTGAAAGGCTGCGTACGACGTTGCCGAATGAAGGATTGGCTTGCACCGTCCCATCCAGCTTGAGCGGGCGAAGCGCATCGATCGCGGCGGGCAGATGGGCCTCGTCCTCGATCTGCATGTTCATGGACAGGGTATGCTCGGGCTCGGGCATCAGCCACAGGCCCATCTTGGTCACGATCCCGAAATTGGACTGCATGAAAGCAGCATCCCACGACGGGCCAAACCCATAGGGAAAGGCTTGCCAGGTCTTGCTTCCCGGCAACGCTCCCATCCCGGTGCGCATCAGCTCGCCCCGCGCGGTGACAATTTCCAGCCCGCACACCTTTGACGCGTGCTCGCCGTAGGGGGTGTAGCCGATGCCCCGCTCCAGCGCGTTGCCCACGACGCTGCCCCAGGTGTGAGCCGGGGCTGAAATCCACAGCGGGATGCGATTGTCGACCAGGTGATGGTAAAGGTCGTCAAAACCAACTCCAGGCTCGACCAGGGCATAGCCCATCGCCACGTTGACCTCGAGGATGCGGTTCATGCGGACCAAGTCCAGCATCACGACATCGGCGAAGTGGGGGGCGGAACCGCCGTAGCCGAAATTCTTGCCGCGACTGATCGGCCACAAGGGGATCCCCAGTTCCCCCGCGACCCGAACGATTGCCTGCACTTCGTCGACGTTCGCGGGCGCCACGGCCGCTTGAGGCGCATAGCTGGCCGGATCCCGAGGCGCCATCGCATCGGCATAACCGGTTCTCGCTTCGGCTCCGATGTAGACGTGAGCGGCGCCGACCACCCCTTCAAAGCGCTTGAGGGCGCGCGCGAGCAGGCGTGGATCGATCGGTCTCACGCCGCCGCATTCCAGGCCGGCACCCAGTTGCCATGAATCTGGCCGGGCGCCTTGAACGGTAGTTTTATCCGCGCAACCGGGCCGGCCGACAAATCCTCGGTATCGCCGATGATGAGTTCCGACTGGTTTTCGTGATAGTCGGTCGCGACGGCCATAACCCAGCCGTCCCCTTCCGGGGAATGCTGGTTGCGCGGGGCGAAAGCGATCTCCGCCAGACTGTGGTGTGAACCGGCGAACAGGGATTCCACAGTCCCGTTCCGCAGGTCGAATCGCCCCAGGGAATTGGTAGGTCGCCGCCCGCCAGCTTCGCTTTCGAACGGGCGCTTGTCGTCCGCGAAAGACAGCAGGCCGTACCGGAAATCATGGCCCATGAAGCGGTCGTCGATGCGGCTGAGGGCACCGGGCTGGTCGCCGAAGTGCTTCTGTTCCTGCCACTTGGCCGAACCGCTGGTCATATCGATCACGTATGAGCGGATCGTCGTTCGCGCCGAGCCGCCGTCGAAAGGCTTGCCGGCGATGTCCGGGAAGAAGGGAAAAGGGTTGGAATCGCTGACTGCCGCATGAAGCGTGATCTTTCCCTGATGATCGGTGGCGGAGAAGGTATGCACCATGGCCATCTCGGGTCCGGTAAACCAGCGGACATCGCGCGCTTCGCCGTGGCGGGGAAGCACCCCGATGTAGCTCGGCAGGGTGCTGTCCCATCCCCAGTGAACCCGCCCGGCACGCAACCGCTCCAGGCTAGAGACCATGCCATACACCGGGATCAGAATGTAATTTTGCGAGATCGCGATATCGTGCACCATCGACAGGTATGGCGCTTTGATCCTCCGCTCGCTTGTCACGGTGCCCGACGCGTCCAGCGTGTAAATCCAGATCGCATTGGATGCGAGGCCTTCGGCTTCGTACCCGTAAGCGATCATCTCGCCGGTTTGTCCGTCCACCTTCGGGTGGGCCGTAAAGGTCGGTGACTTGTAACTGCCGGCGAAATCGAAGGACCCGCGGGTGGCGAGCGTGTCCGGGTCCAGCTCAAACGGAAGTGCATCTTCCTTGAGCGAAAGCAGTTTTCCGGCCGAGACGATGATGTTGGTGTTGGAGACCGTGTGCGACAACGCCCGCACTTGGGGCTCGCTCGTGAATGGATTTCGGTAATATCCGAACTGCTGCCGCCGGGCCTCCCGGTTCGACAGATAGCGCGGCGTTTCAACGAAGCGGCAGCGAAAGTCGCAGGACCCGTCCTTAATCCGGAAATAACTGGCGATGCCGTCGGCCGCGAACGGCGAATCGTCGGCGAACTTGGGCGGATAGAACCATTCCCCTCCGACGCGATAGAGCGTGCCGTTCAGAGCATCGGGAATGCGACCCTCGACTTCGCAGTCGTACACTTCGGCCGCGAACCGGGCGGGTTCGAACGCGCCCTGCAAGGCGGGATAATCCTTTAGCGATAGCGTCATAAGCACCCTCAGGCCGCAGCGATCCGTAAAACAGGGCGCGGTCGACCGTGTTCGGTTCCTACGACATAAAAGCCCTTGCCCGCAACGCCAATCCTGCATAAAAACTAAACATATTTTATAATTAATGCAGGAGCGGGGCGGACTAGCGAATTGTGGAGGGCCGGACGCTTAGCGGCACTGGTCTTCGGCAAAAAATCAAAGCGGTGACGGCGTACTTCGCATAGTGCGAAGCGGGCGGCCGGCGTGACCTGGCACGCACTTACTCGAAGGATCTTGATCAGCGATGGCGGTTAACCTTGGGCCGATGGAGACCAATTTAGGCTTTCAAATTCACCTGAGCTGGAGGGCCGTCCGGAAGCGTATGCTCAAGCGGGAAAGGAGATCAGGCACCTCTCCCGCACGAGGCGCCTATTCCATTCCGATCTTGATCAAGCTGAACCCCGGAATTTCAAAAGGTGAGCTCGCCCACGCGCTATTCCTCGATGCTTCCAACGTCTTCGTCATGATCAAGGACTTGGAGAGCAGTGGATGGGTGGAGCAAATTCCGTCACCAAGCGACCGACGAAAAATTGGGCTCCATTTGACTGAAAAAGGCAAGGACCTGGCAGACGAAGCGGAAGTCAAAAGCGCGACTTTGGAGTCGACCCTGAGCTCTGCGCTTGATCCCAAGGAACAGCTGCAACTGGTACGTTTGCTTGTCAAATTTCAACAGAACCTGTGACCCTGGGATGATGGTGCTTTGACGGCCCATCAGGAAACGGGTTTTCCTTCTATGGAGGATGCAACAATCCCGATGCGAGCCGGCCACAGGGTGCCCTTCGATGGTTGATCCTGTTCCGCCCCGAGTGAGTGCGGCCGCCTTCCACATGGCCCTCGCAGAGTTCCGGAAGGCCGTGGGGCAGGAGTGGGTTTTCACCGACGAAGACGACCGCGCGAGCTACCTCGATCCGTTCGCAATTGGAGACGCCAGCGAACACGCGTCCGCGGGTGCCGTCGCGCCGGGCACTGTCGATCAGCTGCGGTCAGTCATGGAAGCGGCCAACCGGCACAAGATTCCTGTGTGGCCAGTCTCGATGGGCAAGAACTTCGCCTACGGGACCGCGGCTCCCAAGCTGAAAAACTCGGTCGTTCTCGACCTTAAGAGAATGAACCGGGTGCTCGAGGTCAACGAACGCCTGGGCTATGCGGTTGTCGAGCCAGGGGTCAGCTTTTTCGCACTGAAGGAGGAGCTTGAGCGACGCGGGTCCAAGCTGTGGATGTCCGGACCTTCGCATAGCTGGGGCAGCGTGATCGGCAATGCTCTTGAGCATGGGGTGGGCTATACCCCGTACGGCACCCATGCCGAGGCGATCTGCGGGATGGAAGTCATGCTGGCGGATGGATCGCTGGTGCGGACGGGGCTGGGCGCGGTCCAGAACACGCAGGAATGGCAGTGTTACAAATGGCCGTTCGGTCCCAACTGGGACGGCCTGTTCACGCAATCCAACTTCGCGGTGGTGACCAAGATGGGCATCTGGCTGATGCCCGAGCCCGCGGGTATGGCCGGTGTCGCGATCTCGATCGCGCGTCGTGATCAGTTGCCCGCGCTCATCGACGTGCTGCAGCGGCTGCGTCTCGATGATACCATCAATGCCCCCTACACGCTGACGAACGCCTGGCGCCAGCTGACCAGTGGGCGGCGCCGGCCCGACGTCTACACCGGACCGGGCGCCATCCCGCGCGAAACGGTCGAGAGCGTGTTGAGCGCCGCCGGCAGCGGATGGTGGAATGTGATTTTCAACCTGTTCGATCGACCGGCGGCGCTGGACTTGCGCTTGGCCGCCATCACGGAAGAATTCTCAACCCACCTGCCGGATGCGCGGATCAAAATCCAACGGTGGAAGCGCGGTGATCCGCAGCAGCCGTGGATGCGGCAGGACGTCGGGCTTGCACCGCTGGCGATCGTCGACTGGGCAGGCGGGCGCGGCGGGCATACCGACCTAGGGCCGATCGTCGCGCCAGTTGGTGAGCGCGTCGAGCAAGTTTACGCGGCTGTGGAGGCCCGCTTTCTGGCCTTCGGCATGGACCCGTGGATAGGCATGTTCGGGATCGGCAACCGCGCGCTGATCATGGTGGCGGATCTAATCTATAACCGGGACGATGCCGACATGGTCGCGCGCTGCCGCGAACTGTTCAGGACGCTGTGTGACGAATTGGCCGGGATGGGCATAGCGCTGTACCGCTCGCACATCACCTTCATGGACGATGTGGTGAAGATGCACGCCTGGGGCGATCACGCGCTCCCGCGCCTCAACAACCGGCTCAAGGACATGCTGGATCCCACCGGCATCCTCGCACCCGGTAAACAAGGCATCGGGAGCGAACGCCCGTGAACGTGCCCACCAAGGCGTTGCTGTGCACGCTGCCGTTGGCCATCGGCACCTTGGCGCTGGGAGCGGTTCCAGCCCACCCACAAAGGTCCGAGCAGCAAGTCTTTCGCGCAAGCTGCGCATATTGCCACGACGCCGGCGGCTGGGGCACGCGCACTTTGGCACGGCGCGTTCCAGCCGGCGAAGCGGAACTTCTTAAGCGCAAGAACCTGCCGGCGGACTATACCCGCTTCGTGGTTCGGCGAGGCGTTGGCGCCATGCCACCCCTTACTCCAACCGACGTGACGGACGAGGAGCTCGAACGCATGGCGCGCTGGCTCGATCAGAAGAACTAACCGGCATGAGTGCTGAGGAGCTGGGCTCCTCGTCGGCGACGTCTAACGGACCGATTTACCACGCTGCAGGAACCGGATGCAATTGATGGCCGGCGCATCGAGCGGCGCACAAAGGATCGTCTCGGCCGCAACAACGGCGTCGACCAGGGTACAGGCTGGAAGCGCATAACGGGCGCAGTCCGCGAACTTCGCGACCAGCGCAGTGTCCGACATCGGGCGGCGCGGTGAACCGAGCGCGTGATCCACATCATGGTGGCGCTCGCTTCCATCACTCAGTCGGACCGACAACTTGCCGCTGGCCGCGTGCTCGCGCCCCCACTGGGGCACCGGCGCCGCCGCTACCCTCGCCGCGAATGCGCGATAGCGGCTGTCGGCCAGGTGCCGCTGGTCGAAGGATGGCAGTCCTACCTCGCCGTCGAGGAAGGCCAGCGCGAGCGTGAAGGGAATGCTGAACTTGGCCTGGGTGGCTGACAACGGTTCCCCGGGTGGGGGCAACGCGCTCACCAGCATTTGCTGGATCGGCCCGACGCCGGCGGTCAGCGAGACAATGTCCGCTGGGTCGGTCTGCCGGCGCAGGTCCAGCGCCGCCTCGATGTAGGCATGGGTTCCGCGGCACGCCGGCCATGGCTTGAAGCTGACTTCGGCCCCGAGATACCGCTGGCCAAGCCCGTCCATCAGTATTTCGTGGCGGCACCCACCGGCATAGACCTCGAAGAAGCCGCCGGGCCCACCGAGGGGATCGTCGAAACCGCTGGCGCCGGACTGGGCAAGCAACGCAGCCTGCACCGCCCCGCCGGCGGCGAAAGCCTCGCGCGTACCGCGCAGCGGCGAGGCGCGGTCGAGCTTGAGCGCCGCCGGGAAACTCCCGCTGAGGAGCGCGAAACTCATCGCAGCGACGATTCGGCCCGGCGGGAGGTGGAGCAGGCGGGCGCAGGCGGCCGCCGAAGCGATCAGGTTGACCAGCGGCGGAGGGTACCAGCCGGCGTCTTCGTAAGCATGGGCCGGCGCGAGCGAGAGGCGGCAGGCAAGGTCGCCGCCAATTGCCAACGCCGCCAACAGGTCGCCATAGCTGGCCTCGCAGCCGAACTCGATCAACGCCATTAGCGCCGGCACCAGCGCGGCGTGGGGATGGGCCGGGCCGGGGTCGAAAGTGTCGCCGAAATCGAGTGCGTGGGCCAGCGCGCCGTTCGCAAAGGCGGCAGCCTGTGGCTCCGCCCCGCCGATGGCACCGAGCACGGTGCACGGGCCGCCGTCCGGACCCATCGCATGCTGGCGGTAAGAGGCGGCCGCAGCGCTGAGCCCTGTTGCTGCCAGCATCACCCCGATGGCATCGAGCAGCGACCGCCTTGCGGCGTGAGCCGCCTCCGGCGGGACCGCAGTGGACGCGGTCAATGCAACATGGCGCGCCACCGCGTCGGCAAGGGGGGCTGGGTCGCGCTCTCCGGACATCACTGCAACCGCTTGCACAGGCTTTCCGGGTTCGGCAAGGGGCAGGGCATGCCGCTCAGGCGCTTTCGCGCGCGATAATGCGGAACCCGACGTCGATGCGCGTCTCGATCTCTTGTGAATGAGCGCGCGCGCGCAGCACCCGCATGACCTCGCGCGCGATACGCGCCCCGTCGATGTCCACCGAGGTGATCGTTGGCCTCATATCGCCGGCCATCCTGAGGTTGCCGAAGCCGGTAACGGCCAACTGGTCGGGCACGCGAATCCCCGCCGCATGCGCCTCGACGATCAGTCCCTGCGCGATCCAGTCCGAGCCGCAGATCACCACATCCGGTTGTTCCGCCAAGTCGGCGAGCGCGCGAAAACTCAGCCGGCCCTGTCCGAAATGGCTGGGGACATTGACTTCGAGCCGGGTCGGCTCCGCCCCGCCATCAGCCACCCAGCGCGCGGCGAACCCGCTGGCGCGGCGCTGCGAACGGGTCGACCGCGGGACAACGAGATGTGGCCGGCGATACCCGCGCGCGCGCAGGAACCGGGCCATCTCCTCGCCCGCCGCGTGGTGCGAAAAGCCGATCGCCACGTCGATCGGGTTTTCCGGCAGGCCCCAGGTCTCGATTACCGTCACCGAAGCCGACTTGAGGCGCTCGCGCGTTTCTTCGTCGGAGACGATCCCGGTCAGGATGATCGCATCAACCTGGCGCCCAAGCGCCATGGCGATCTCCGCGTTGAGGCGATCGTTGTCGGGCCCGGTGAGCGCCAGCACCACGCTGTTGCCGTCTGTCGCCAGCTCGCCGATCATCGCCTCGACAGTGTCGTTGAAGATAGACTGGGCGATGTCGGGGACCAGCGCTGCAATCAACCGCGACCGATTGCCGGCAAGCGCTCCCGCGGTGAGGTTGGGAAGATAGCCGGACGATTGGACCGCCGAGCGGATTTTCTCGCGAGTGGCGAGGGCGACTTTCTCCGGGCTGTTGAGATAGCGCGAGACCGTTGCAGTAGAGACGCCCGCGGTGGCGGCAACGTCTTCCAGCCGGGGTGAGCGAGGAGTGTCCATGACAGGGTTATCGCGCACAGACTAGGCGGGCAGAAGGGTATTGCAAGCGCTTACATTGATAGTTACACGATTCGCCATATGAAGAGCGACTTCGACCCCTTGGCCCCGGAAACTTTCGACAGTCCGCACGAAGAATATCGGCAGCTGCGGGAGCGTTGCCCGGTCGCCCATAGCGACGCGTGGGGCGGGTTTTGGGCGCTGCTCAAGCACGCCGATGTGGCGGCGGCCGCGGCGGACTTTCGGACCTTCATCACCTCCCGGCAGAACGTGGTGCCCAAAGTCGCCTTTACCGGCCGGCGCCCGCCGCTGCATCTCGACCCGCCCGAGCACACCCATTATCGGCGTGCACTCACGCCCTTGCTCACCGAGAAGCGGGTCGCTCCGCTCGAGCCGGTTATTCGCACCATCTGCCGTGAGTTGCTGCAGGCCATGGTCGCGCGTGGCGGCGGCGACGTCGTCGCGGATTTCTCAGCCCCGATGCCGATCGCGACGTTTGCCAACTGGATGAATCTCGAGCCCGAGGCCGTGGCCGAACTGACCCGCGTCGGGCGCGATTACAACATCGCCGTGCAATCCAACGACATGGACGAAACCAAGCGCTCAAGCCTGCTGCTGTACGACATGGCGCGCGGATTGGTCGCCGATCGCAAGCGGGCTCCGTTGCCAGTCGAGCAAGATGCCACCAGCGCGTTGCTGGCGACGCGGGTAGAGGGTGAGCCGCTGCCTGAAGAGATGATCGTGGGCACCATTCGCCAGGTACTTGTGGTCGGAATTATCGCACCCAGCGTGACGATCGGCGCCTTCACCGTGCATCTGGCCCGCGATCGGGCGCTGCAATCGCAGCTCCGGGCCAGTCCGGAACTGATCCCTGCCGCGATCGAGGAGCTGCTGCGGCTTTATACGCCTTATCGCGGGTTTGCCCGGACCGCGGTTCGCGATGTCGAAATGCGCGGCCGCACGATCCCGGCGGGTGAGCCCATCGCGGTGGTCTATGCCTCCGCCAATCGCGACGCGGAGGTGTTCGAGGATCCCGACACGTTCCGTCTGGGCCGCGAGAACTTGAAGGAGTCGCTGGCCTTCGGCCGCGGGCCGCACGCCTGCGTCGGCGCGGCGCTGGCGCGGCTCGAGCTCAAGGTCGCGCTCGAGGAACTGCTGGCCGCGGCGCCGAGTTTCTCGCTGGCTGGTGAGCCGGTGCAGACGCGGTTCCCCGAGATAGGGGCGCTGTCGGTCCCGATTCGATTCGGGGAACCGGGGTGAGCCAGGTGTTTCTGGCGGTCGGCGACCTTGCGATGGATCGCGAGGACTATGACGAGAGCTTCGCCGCGACCCGCGAGGTTCTGGCTGCGGCCGACATCACGTTCGCGCAAGTGGAAACCAGCTTTGCCTCCAGCGGGGTCCGCCTGCCGCAGGCGCGCCACGCGGTTCTGGCCCGGCCGGACGGGGCCGCGGCGCTGGGCCGCGCGGGTTTTGACGTCGTGTCGATGGCCGGCAACCACGTGCTCGACTGGGGCAACGAGGCATTCTTCGAGACTCGGGCCAATCTCGAGACCGCCGGGGTCAAGGTAGTCGGCGCCGGCAAGGACATCGCCGAGGCTCGGCAGCCCGCGATGTTCACGCTCGCCGACGGCACCACGGTGGCGATGCTCGCCTATTCGAGCATCCTGCCGCACAGCTACTGGGCCGACGAGCGGCGCCCGGGCTGCGCGCCAATGCGCGCGTTCACCGTCTACGAGCAGATCGAGCACGATCAGCCCGGCACGCCCGCGCGCGTCCACACTTATCCGCACCGCGAGGATTTGGCCGCCATGGAGGCCGACATCCGCGCCGCCAAGCAATCCGCCGACGTGGTGCTGGTGTCGCAGCACTGGGGCATCCATTTCGTTCGCGCGTCCATTGCCGATTACCAGCGCGAAGTGGCGCGAGCGGCCATCGCCGCCGGGGCCGATGCGATCATCGGCGGGCACGCGCACGTGCTCAAGGGTGTCGAGCTGATCGATGGCAAGCCGGTATTCTACTCGCTGTGCAACTTCGCCACCGACTTGCGCATGGACCCGGCGCACGCCGCGTCGAAAAGCTTCAACGAGATTCGCGTCCTGGCGGAGGCGTGGGATCCCGATTTCGACAGCCTGTACAACTTCCCCGCGGCGTCTCGGCTGTCGATCGCGGTGCGACTGGAAATCGCCGCTGGACGGGTGACCCGGGCCGGCTTCCTGCCGCTCCACATCGGCCGCGACGCGGTCCCGCGATGGGCCGAGCGCGGCAGTGCCGAGCACGCCGAAGTGGTCGACTACCTGCAGGCAGTGACCGACGAAGTCGGACTCAATGCCCGGTTCCGGGTCAGCGGTGATATGGTCGAAGTGGGGCTAGCGGCATGAGCCGCTGGGAACGCTTCCCGCTGGAGGGCTTCGTCGCCCTCTACTTGCTGGCGTACTTGCCCAACGTGATCATCACCAAGCTGGTCACCTCCATTCCCCACGCTGGCCTCGGCCGTCCGCTGACCGGGCTGGAGACACTGCCGGCCTCGCTCATCATCAACCTGGTGCTGACCTACCTGTTCATCTGGCTGTCGGGCTGGCACCGCCAGGCCAATGCGATCGAGATCGCCGGCGCGCGTATTCCGGTGCCGACCCGCTACACGCTGTTATCCGGGATCGGGACCGCCTTCATCCTGTTCACGGTGCCGCTGTCGTTCACGTTCCAGAACGTCTCCATCCCGTTCATCCAGCTGTTGATGCGGGGCGACATCCTGCTGATCGCGCCGCTGGTGGATCTGGTGTTCAGGCGCCGGGTGCGGTGGTGGAGCTGGGCGGCGCTGGCGCTGGTTGCCACTGCGCTCGTGATCACGCTGAGGGACCGTGGCGGGCTTAATTTGCCGCCGCTCGCGCTGGCCACGGTCGTGCTTTACACGCTCGGCTACTTCATCCGTTTGGCGGTGATGACCAAGGTTTCGAAGACCGGCGACCCCGGCTCGATCCGCAAGTACTTCGTCGAAGAGAAGATGATCGCGCTGCCGCTTTCGGTTGCAGCACTGGCGGCGGTGTCGTGGAGCGGCCTCGGCGCACAGGCCGGTGAGCTCGAATGGGGCTTTGTCCGGGTATGGAGCGATCCGGTTCTACTGCCGCTGTTCGCGATCGGCGCGACGCTGACAATCATCTCCATCATCTCGATCATCATCCTGCTGGACTCGCGAGAGAATGCCTACTGCGTGCCGCTGGAACGCGCGGCCAGCCTGGTCGCCGGGATTGGCGGCTCAGTGCTGCTGGCGTGGTTCTGGGGCCTCAAGATGCCGCGCGAGGCGGAGCTGACCGGCGCCGCCATCCTGATCGGCGCGATCGTGCTGCTGTCGGTCGCCCCGCGGCTGGCCAGGCGCCTCGCACCCGCGCGAGCGGAGACCACCTGAACGTCAATTTGCATCTTCGAGCAGGCAAGCCTGCCGGAAAGGGAGACGATGAATACGATCAAGCTGAACCGGCGGACCCGATTGCTGGCTTGTACTGCGCTCTGGCCGTTGTCCTTGGGACTGGCCACACAGGCCGCGGCGCAGGTCGCACAGCCGATCGACCAGACGCCGAGCGCGCAGCGCGGCGAGCCGGCGGCGGCGACCAGCGACAAGCCTGCCGAAGAGATCGTGGTGACGGGCTCGCGCATCCGCGGGGTCGAAGCGGTCGGGTCGAGCGTCATCGCTATCGACCAGACAAAGATCGCCGAAACCCCGGTGCAATCCACCGCCGAGCTGCTGCGCCGTGTGCCGCAAATCGTCACGCTCGGCGCCAATCCCAACGGCGGCTCGGCGCAGAACGGCGCCGCCAACGCAACCCGGAGCTCGGGCATCAACTTGCGCGGCATCGGCATCGGCGCGACGCTGCTGTTGTACGACGGCAAGCGACTGCCGCCGCAAGGAACGCAGGGCCAGCTAACCGATCCGTCGGTTATTCCCTCGATCGCGCTGGCGCGCGTCGAAGTGGTCGCCGACGGCGCCTCGGCCATTTACGGCTCGGACGCGATCGCCGGGGTGGTCAACTTCATCCTGCGCAAGAATTTCGACGGCGCCGAGTTCAGCGCGCGCTCGAGCTTTACCGGCGACGGAGCCTACGACGAGCAGCAGCTGTCCGGCATTGTCGGCAAGCGCTGGAACGGTGGCTGGGGCATGCTGACCGCCGAGTACACCCGCAATTCGCCACTCTATGCGTCCGCTTTGTCATGGTACCAGGCTAATAACCTTGCCAAGGGCGGCCGAGACTTGCGCGGCAACTTCTGCGATCCGGGCACGATCACCGTTGGCGGCGGCACTTACGCCATTCCCGCCGGAGGTGCGACAGCGGCCAACGTCGGCTCGCTGGTGCGGGGCACGGTCAACCGGTGCTTTTACAACGGTGAGGGCAACACCGATGCGGTGATCCCGGAGGCGGAGCGCAAGAGCGTGGTCGGGTCAATGTCGCAGGAGATCGGGTCGCGCATCCGCGTCTTCGCCGACGGCTTCTACGGCCGCCGCGATGGCGTTATCCCCTCGATCGCCACCGCCACCGCGGTCGTGCCCAGGACCAATCCGTTCTTCGTCACGCCGATGCCGGGTGCCACCAGCGTCAGCGTCACGTGGTCGCCGGTGCAGCAGTACGGACCGCTGGTGAATCCCTTTCATTCCTATTCATGGAATGCGTCGGCCGGCGTCGAGGCGCGGCTGATCGGGGACATCAAGGGCACGTTCTATTACGCCCATGGCGAATCCCGGGACGTTGCCGACCGCCGCCAGAACGGCATCAATGCCGCCGCGCTGACCGCTGCGCTGGCCGACACCAATCCGGCGACCGCGCTCAACGTGTTCGGAGGTCCGAACAACCGCGCGACACTGGATCGATTGTTCGACAATCTGTTTGTCATCGTCGGCGCGACCAAGCTCGACGTGGCGAACCTGCAGTTCGACGGCTCGCTGGCGACGCTGCCAGGCGGCAACTTGCGCTTCGCCGTCGGGGGCGAGTACCGCCGGGAATACACCTTCACTGATCTCGTCACGGGCACCAACACCACCGAAAAGCACGTTGCCGACAGTGGCTCGCGCAACGTCAAGGCAGCGTTCGGCGAGCTTTACGTCCCGCTGTTCGGACCGGCCAACGCCCGGCCCGGCCTGGAGGAGCTGTCGTTGTCTCTTGCCGGCCGGTGGGAGCGCTACAGCAACTTCGGCGAGACCTCGAACCCCAAGGTCGGCGTGACCTACCAGCCGGTACGGGGCGTCAAGCTGCGAGCCACCTACGGCACCTCGTTTCGCGCCCCGACCTTTACCGAGGTTTCGACCATCGCGGGCGGCGCTGGGCTATACTTCGACACCCTGCCGGGGCCGAGCGGCGCCAACCTGACCGGCATCGGCATCGCCGGCGGCAACCCCGACCTTAAGCCAGAGACCGCGAAGACCTGGTCGGCCGGCATCCAGCTGCGTCCGCTATCGGGCCTGTCCGCCGAGCTGACGTACTTCAACATTGCCTACAAGAACCAGATCCAGGCTCTGCGCGGCACGGCGGGCCTGCTCACCAGCCCGCTTTATACCGCGCTTCGGAACCTGGCTCCGACTCCCGCGGAGATTGCAACGCTGCGGACCTCCGGCCTGCCGATCAACAACCCCAACGTGCTGACCGGGACGGTCCAGTTCATTGCCGACGGGCGGCGCCAGAACCTTGGCGAATCCAAGGTCTCAGGCCTCGATTTCCTCGTCGGCTACGATTGGGAATGGGGCGACTGGCGGCTCGATACCGGCGTCAACGGGAGCTATTACCTGACTTACGATTTCCAGGCCGTGCCCGGCTCGGGCTTCACCGATGTGCGCAACACCATCGGCTTTCCGCAGAAGTTCCATATGCAGGCCGATGCCGGGGTGGCACACGGTCCGTTCAGGGCGCGCGCGACCTTCAACCACCTTTCGGGCTACCGCAACAACACGGTGGCCCCAGTGCAGGTGGTAGAGGCTTATGACACCGTCGACCTGTTCCTCGGATACGATGTGACTGAGCATGCAACCGTGTCATTCCAAGTGCGCAACCTGTTCGACCGCGATCCCCCGTTCGTCGATGCCGCGACCGGTTATGACCCGCAATCAGCCAATCCGGTTCCCCGCCTGTTCATGGTGAACGCGCGGATCAAGACCTGATGCCGGCGGCGGCACTGGCGGCCTGTGCGCTGCTGGCCGGGGCGCATGCCGGCCAGGTGACGGTCAATGACGCCACGCCCGTCGCGCCCGGGTGGAGCGCGCCCGCCGATGGATCGGCGCGCGCGACCCCGGTGACAGTGCCGTTCTGCCGCGTGCAGGGGACGATCGAAGGCAATATCGGATTCGAGCTGTGGCTTCCGCGCCAATGGAACAACCGTCTGCTCGGGGCGGGCGTGGGCGGGGATGCGGGCGTGTTCAACGTCACCGACCTGACCCGGCGAGTAAACGAAGGCTTCGCCGCGGTCACCACCGACAGCGGCCACAAGCGCGACAACGCGCGGTGGATGGCGGATCCCAAGGCGCGCCAAGATTACGAGCACCGCGCGGTACATCTGACGGCGCAGGGGGCCAAGGCGCTGGCCGCGACGTTCTACGGCAGCGGGGTGCAGAACAGCTATTTCCTCGGCTGTTCGGGCGGCGGGCGGCAGGCGCTCAAGGAAATGCAGCTTTACCCTTTCGATTACGATGGCATCGTTGCCGGCGCCCCAGGACCTTACATGCCGTTGCAGTCGGTGCGGATGATGTGGTCGGCGCTGCTCCAGCAACGCGATCCCGCCGGCGCGCTGACCGACGGCGACTGGGCGCTGTACGAAAACCGCGTGACCGCGGCGTGCGATACGCTCGACGGGGTCAAGGACGGGATCATCGAGAACCCGCTGCGCTGCCGGTTCGATACCGCGACGCTTAAATGCACGCCGGTCGAGGCCGCCGGTTGCCTGACCCCGGCCAAGCTGGCGATGCTCAACCGCATTCGCGAGCCGATGCCCGACGAGGATGGGCGGGCCATGGACCGCGGGCTGCAACCCGCGATCCGGACGCGCCCGGGCCCGCCCTCGCCCTTGCTGCGCGCGATGTGGGCCGACGGCACTTACAACGACCCCCAGTGGGACGAGACCGGGTTTCAGCGCACGCGTGACTTGCGCGCGGCCAACCGCATGATGCCTGAACTGCGGGCCGACCGGGTGGACATCGCACCGTTTCTCAAGGCGGGCGGCAAGGCCATCATCTACCAGGGCTGGGCCGATCCCTCGGTCAACGCCGACCCGACGGTCGATTATTACAACGCCG
>JBDSUJ010000136.1:0-13274 GCA_039927815.1 Croceibacterium sp.
GGCGCGATCTCGCCCGCGGCACCCCGGTCAACATCGGCGAAGCGGTCGGCGTGATCGCGGCGCAGTCGATCGGCGAGCCCGGCACCCAGCTGACGATGCGGACGTTCCACATCGGCGGCGCGGCGCAAGTCAACGAGACCAGCCACCTCGAATCGATCAGCGACGGCAAGGTCGTGTTCCGCGACATGCCGACCATTACCGACAAGCGCGGCCGGCGCCTCAGCCTGGCGCGCAGCGGCGAGATGGTGGTGATCGATAGCGAAGGGCGTGAGCGTGCGATCCACCGCGTGCCTTACGGCACCGTGCTGATGTTCGAAGATGGTTCGAAGGTGAAGGAAGGTCAGCGGCTTGCCGAATGGGATCCATTCACCCTGCCGATCATCACCGAGCAGTCGGGCCTCGTGCGCTACCAGGACCTGGTCGAAGGCAAGACGATGGAAGAGCGGGTCGACGATGCCACCGGCATCGCGCAGCGCGTGGTCACCGAGTATCGCTCGGCCGGCCGCGCGAAGAAGGAGGACTTGCGCCCACGCATGACCTTGCTGAGCGAGGAAGCGGGCAAGAAGGCGACCAGGGGCGAGACCGAGGCAGCGCGCTACATGCTCGCCCCCGGCACGACCTTGTCGGTCGAGGACGGCCAGCACGTCGAAGCGGGCGATATCCTCGCCCGTGCGTCGCGCGAAGCCGCCAAGACGCGTGATATCACCGGCGGTCTGCCGCGGGTGGCGGAACTGTTCGAAGCGCGCAAGCCGAAGGACAACGCGATCATCGCCAAGGTCTCGGGACGGGTCGAATTCGTCCGCGACTACAAGGCCAAGCGCAAGATCGCGATCATCCCCGAGGATGGCCCGCCCGTTGAATACTTGGTGCCCAAGACCAAGGTTATCGACGTTCAGGAAGGCGACTTCGTCAAGAAGGGCGACACGCTGATCTCGGGCTCGCCCGATCCGCACGATATTCTCGAAGTGCTGGGCATCGAGCCGTTGGCCGAGTATCTGGTCGACGAGATCCAGGAGGTTTACCGGCTCCAGGGCGTGAAGATCAACGACAAGCACATCGAGGTGATCGTCCGCCAGATGCTGCAGAAGGTCGAGATCACCGACGGCGGCGACACCACGCTCCTGCCGGCCGAGCAAGTCGACTACGAGGAAATGAACGAAATCAACGCCAAGCTGTCCAAGGGCCAGCAACCAGCGGTGGGCAAGCCGATCCTGCTTGGGATCACCAAGGCCAGCCTGCAGACGCGTTCGTTCATCTCGGCGGCGAGTTTCCAGGAGACCACCCGCGTGCTCACGCAAGCGGCAGTCGAAGGGAAGACCGACAGCCTGATCGGGCTCAAGGAGAACGTCATCGTCGGCCGCCTCATTCCCGCCGGCACGGGCGCGGGCATGAACCGGCTGCGCGTCACCGCCAACAGCCGCGACGCGGCGATCCGGGCGCAGTGGAAGCGGGCCCAGGATCACCTGATCATGGCCAACACCGCGGCGGAAGAGCATGCCGCCGAACTCGAGCAAGGCCCGGAAGCAGCGATCGGCGACGATCCGCTGGCCCGGATGGAAGGCGAAACCCACGGCACCGACGCCGATGCCGGCGATTACCTCGAGCAGTCGGATGAGGGCGAAGTCGCCACGACCGAACCGGCGGCAGAAGCGGAGTAACCGCCCGCATCTTGCGGCATGAATTGAGCCCCGCCGGAGCGATCCGGCGGGGCTTTTTCTTTATCGCACGATAGCCGCCTTGATCGTGAGGGGCTGGTGCCCAGCTAGCTGGGAAGCCGTTTTTCGAAAGCTCACTCCATGTCCGCCACCGATATTCTGTTCCAGCCGTTCGTCTCGCCCAAGCTGACTCTCCCCAACCGCATCGTCATGGCGCCGATGACGCGCAACATGGCGCCCGGCGGCGTTCCGGCGCAGGCCAACGCCGATTACTACGCGCGCCGCGCGGCCGGCGGAGTCGGGCTGATCCTGTCCGAAGGCACGGTCGTTGACCGACCGGCCTCGCGCAACCTGCCGAATATCCCGCTATTCCACGGCGAGCAGCCGCTTGAGGGTTGGCAGGGCGTGATCGACGCGGTCCACGCCGCCGGCGGCAAGATGGGCCCGCAGATCTGGCATACCGGCGGGGTCGCTTCGAACGACGCTGAGTTCGCACCGGGCGCTCTCGATACGCCATCGGGACTCAATGCGCCCGACCAGCCGGCTGGCGAACCGATGAGCGAGGAAGCGATCGCCGACACGGTCGCCGCGTTCGCGCGCTCCGCGGCGGACGCCCGCACGCTTGGCTTCGATACGGTCGAAATTCACGGCGCGCACGGTTACTTGATCGATCAGTTTTTCTGGGGCGCGACGAACACCCGCGAAGACCGTTACGGCGGTGCCACGCTGGCCGAACGGTCGCGGTTCGCGGCCGAAGTCGTCGCCGCCATCCGCGCCGCGGTCGGGCCGGACTATCCGATCCTGCTGCGCGTCAGCCAATGGAAGCAGCAGGATTACGCGGCGCGCCTCGCGCCGACCCCGGTGGAAATGGAACATTGGCTGGGGCCGCTGGTGGCGGCAGGCGTCGATATCCTCCACTGTTCGCAGCGCCGTTTCTGGGAGCCGGAATTCCCCGAGATCGAAGGCGTGTCCGGTCTCAATTTCGCGGGCTGGGCCAAGAAGCTGACCGGCGCACCCACTATCAGCGTCGGCTCGGTCGGGCTGTCGGGCGACTTCTTCAGCGCGTTCCAGGGCCAGGCCTCGCAGGCGGCCGGGCTTGAAGGGCTGGTCGAACGGATGGAGCGTGGTGAATTCGATCTGGTCGCGGTGGGGCGCGCGCTCCTGTCGGACCCGCAATGGGCCGACAAGGTCCGCTACGGCAAGGCCGACGAACTGGGCGATTTCGACCCGGCGGCAATGGCGGTGCTCGCCTGAGCCTCGCCACGCGCCGCCCGCTCGGCTAGGGCGCGGGGATGACCGTTGTCACCCGTTTCGCGCCCTCGCCCACCGGGCAGCTCCACGTCGGCAATCTGCGCACCGCGCTGCATAACTGGTTGCTCGCGCGCAAGGCCGGCGGGCGCTTCCTGCTGCGGATCGACGATACTGACGCCGCGCGCAGCGAAGAGCGCTTCGTCGATGGAATCCGCGAGGATCTCGCGTGGCTCGGGCTCGAAACGGACGGCGAGGAGCGGCAGTCGGCGCGGCTGGCGCACTACGACGCGGCCTTCGCACGCCTGCGGGCCGCCGGGCGGGTCTATCGGGCCTACGAGACCGCGCAGGAGCTCGACCTGAAGCGCAAGGTTGCGCTCGGGCGGGGGTTACCGCCGATCTACGACCGCGCGGCGCTGGCTCTGACCGAGGCCGATCACGCCGACCAGGAGAGCCAGGGTGTTGCCCCGCACTGGCGTTTCAAGCTCGACCATGACGAACCGATCGCGTGGACGGACGGGATTCGCGGGGCCCAGCAATTCGACGCCGCGCAGCTCAGCGACCCGGTTGTGCGGCGGGCTGACGGGTCGTGGCTCTATATGCTGCCGAGCGCGGTCGACGACATCGCGATGGGCATTACCGACGTGCTCCGCGGTGAGGACCACGTTTCCAATACTGCTTTGCAAATTCAAATGTTTACCGCACTCGATGCTGCGCCCCCGAGGTTTGCGCACGAGGCGCTGCTGGTCGGCAAGGAAGGCAAGCTGTCGAAGCGGCTCGGCTCGCTGTCGGTGTCCGCCCTGCGCGAACAAGGTATCGAGCCCGAAGCGATCGTGGCGCTACTGGCGCGGCTTGGCACGTCGCAGCCGGTCGAACCGATCGTGGCGCGCGCCCAACTGGTGGAGAGCTTCGACCTCGCGCATTTCGGCCGCGCCCCGGCGCATTTCGACGAGGACGAACTCGCCCGGCTCAATGCCGGAATCCTGCATCATCTGGCATACGAGCGGGTCGCCTCTGAGCTGCCCGCCGGCATGACGGCCGAGGCGTGGAGCGCGGTGCGCCCGAACCTCGCCAAGCTGGCCGATGCGGCACAGTGGTGGGCGGTCATTACCGGCCCGATCGATCCGCCCTCGTTCGACGCAGAGACTCGGCTCTATCTGGCGCAAGCGGCCATCGCGCTGGCATGGGGGCCCGACCCGTGGATCACGCTCACCAACGGGCTGAAGGAGGCCACCGGGCGCAAGGGCAGGGCCCTGTTCCACCCCCTCCGACAGGCACTTACCGGGCGCGATTCGGGGCCCGATATGCATGCCCTGCTGCCGCTGATCGGCGAGGCGGAGGCGCGCCGCCGGTTGGCCGCCGCGGCTGGCTAGACCTCGTCGTAATGGAACGCGGCGACGACTGGCTCGGGATATGCTTCGTAGTCGACACTGGGCGGACGGTCGGGGGCGAGCCCTTCGATCGCGCGCAGCAGCGCTACGCCGCCGCGATGCCAGCCCTGGTCATAATCGGTGTAGAAATTGACCACGCCGTGGAGTGACGCGATTCGCCAGCGGCCGTCTTCGCGGACGTAGGCATTCTCGTATGTCGCCTCGCCCCAGCGTCCTTCGTGGCCCAGCCGCCCGACCATCATCAGCGTACGCCAGCGGCCCTTGGCGGTGCCCGCCGCGCTGTCGATATGCAGCACCGGCTGGAGTTGCATGTGATTGTACAGCGTCCCGTGGCCATAGGGGGGCAAGTGGCACAGATATTCACGCACTCGTTCGCGCCCGACGTAAACGCCGCGTCCGGCGATTTCGAGCGTGCCGTCATGGGCGAACAAGTCCGCCGCCCCGTCCCACAGGCCCTTGTCGACATAATAGCCGTAAGCGCCCTGTAAGTTGATGAGCTCGCGGTAGTCCTCCGCCGCCTGGGCGCGCCGCTCAAGCTGTTCGATGCGCGCCAGCAGGGCCGCGGTGTCGGCCGTGTCCGACACCCCGGCCGGGCTCAGCGCTCGCGCACTTCGGACACGCCATCGCCATCAACGTCAGTCACAACCGTGCGCGGCGTATCCGCGATAACGGTGCGCGGCGCATCGGCCACAACCGTCGCGGGGCGCGCGGTCACCACCGTCGCGGGGGGCGCGGTAACCACCGTGTGCGGCACCGCGGTGGCGCCTTCGGCCTTGCCCTCGGCGTGCGCCAGGCGGATTTCGGCATCCTGGGTCCGGCGCCGTTCGCGCATGAAGTCGTAACTGCCGCGCATCTGGCCATAGGCAAAGGTCATCAACAAGCCGCCCATGATCGCCAGGTTCTTGAGTGCCATGGTCAACTGGAGCGGATCGCCGAATTGGTTATGGACGAAGAATATCGTCAGCCCCACGAACACGAACAACGCCAGGCTGACCAGGCGGGTCATCAGCCCAACTGCCAGCATCACGCCCGCGACGACTTCGAAAATTCCGGTCGGCATCGCCAGGTTGGCGGGCAAATGAGCGGACTGGAGGATACCCGCGGCTTGCCCGGGATCGGCCAGCTTGGATATGCCCGAGAGCAAGAACAGCGCCGCCAGCATAAGGCGGCCGATAACAGCGGCAATCCATGACATCGTTGGTCTCCCTGCTTCAGGCCCGCCCGGCCTACCGGTGTTCAACGCACCAAGACTAGATCGGTGCCTAGAGCTTGGGAAGCGTCACCCCGCGCTGGCCCATGTATTTTCCCGCGCGGTCGGCATAGCTGATCTCGCACGGCTCATTCCCTTGCAGGAACAGGAACTGGCACGCGCCCTCATTGGCGTAGATCTTGGCCGGCAGCGGCGTGGTGTTCGAGAACTCCAGCGTCACGTGGCCTTCCCAGCCCGGTTCGAGCGGGGTGACATTGACGATGATCCCGCAGCGGGCATACGTGCTCTTGCCCAGGCAGATCACCAGCACGTCGCGCGGGACCCGGAAATACTCGACCGTGCGGGCCAGCGCGAACGAATTGGGCGGGATCACACACACGTCGGTGGTGCGGTCGACGAAGCTGTCGGGATCGAAGGCTTTGGGGTCGACGACCGAGGAATTGACGTTGGTGAAGATCTTGAATTCGGGCGCCACCCGCGCGTCATATCCATACGACGACAAGCCATAGGATATGCATCCGTCGCGCCGCTGCGCTTCGACGAACGGCTCGATCATGCCGTGCGCCTGCGCCTGCTCGCGGATCCATCGGTCGTTGAGAATCGCCATCCTCCAGCGATGGCGCGTGGTGCTGCAACGGGGAAGGGCGGGCGCGAATTATCCCCCGGCGAGCAACGTGGCGTTGCCGCCGGCGGCGGTGGTATCGATCGTGGTCACCCGCTCGGTGGCGAAACGCGTGAGGTAATGCGGCCCGCCCGCCTTGGGCCCGGTTCCGCTGAGCCCCTCGCCGCCGAATGGCTGGCTGCCGACGACCGCGCCGATCTGGTTGCGGTTGACGTAGAGATTGCCGACATGCGCCCGGCTCTCGACCAGCCGGCGGGTGGCGTCGATGCGGCTATGAAGACCAAGCGTGAGGCCGAACCCGGTTGCGTTGATGGCCTCGATCACCTGTTCGAGCCCGTCGGCCGGGAAACGCGCGACATGCAGGATCGGGCCGAAGTTCTCCTTTTGCAGGTCGGCAATCGAATCGATCTCGATGATCGCCGGGGCGACGAATGTCCCGGCGGCGCAGACGGCCGGCAGATCGCGTTGCCACACCGTGCGGCCCGCCTGCCGCATTGCCGCGACATGCGCGTCGAGCGCCGCTTTGGCCTCCGCATCGATTACCGGACCGACATCGGTCGCCAGATCCGCCGGATCGCCGATCACCAGCGCCTCGAACGCGCCGCGGATCATCGCCAGCATGCCGTCCGCAATGTCTTCCTGCAGGTAGGCGACCCGCAACGCGCTGCAGCGCTGGCCCGCGCTTTGGAAGGCAGAACTCATCACGTCGCGAGTGACCTGCTCCGGCAGCGCCGAGCTGTCGACGATCAGCGCGTTCTGCCCACCGGTCTCGGCGATCAGCGTGGCGATCGGCGCGTCGCGCGCGGCCAGCGCCCGGTTGATCGCCCTGGCGGTCTCGGTCGAGCCGGTGAACACCACCCCGGCCAGACGCGGATCGCTGGTCAGCGCCGCGCCCACGCTCCCGTCGCCGGGGGCAAGCTGGAGCACGTCGTCGGGAATTCCGGCCGCATGACAGAGCTTGACCGCGAGCGCGGCGATCAGCGGGGTTTGCTCAGCCGGCTTGGCGATCACCGCGTTGCCCGCCGCCAGCGCGGCCGCGGCCTGGCCGATGAGAATGGCGAGCGGGAAGTTCCACGGGCTGATCGCGGCGAACACGCCGCGCCCGTGGAGCCGCAGCCGGTTGTCCTCCCCGGTCGGGCCCGGCAGCTCGATCGGCGTGAATTGCCGGCGCGCTTCGGCCGCATAATAGCGCAGGAAGTCGACCGCCTCGCGTAGTTCGAGTACCGCGTCGGGCAGCGTCTTGCCCGCCTCGCGCACGGCCAGGCTGAGGAATTCGGGAGCATGTGCCTCGAACAAGTCCGACGCGCTGTCGAGCAGGTCTGCGCGCTCGTCAGCACCGCACGCGTCCCACGCGGGTTGCGCAGCGCTCGCGCCGCCAATCATCAGCGCTACGTCGGCGGGGGTTGCGACTACAACCTGCCCGACGAAGGTTGCGTCCTGCGGCGAGCACGCAGGCCCGGCGCTCACCGTGGGCGCCGCCGCCAAGGCTTTGCCGTCGAGCGCCGCCAGCCTCGCGAGCAACGGCTCGCGCACCAGCGGATCGGCGAGGTCGATACCGGCGCTGTTGCGGCGCACGGGGAAGATCAGAGCCGGCAGCGGGATGGCCGGATTGCGGTGCGGTTTCAGTGCCGCCAACTCGGCCACTGGATCGCTGACGAGGTCCGCCACGGGCACTTCGGCGTCGGCCAGGCGGTTGACGAAGGAGGAGTTGGCGCCGTTCTCGAGCAGCCGCCGCACCAGGTAGGCGAGCAAGTCCTTGTGGCCGCCGACGGGCGCGTAGATCCGCACCCGCGGGGGGACGGGCAGCGCCTCGGCCAGCGCCTCGTAAACCGCCTCGCCCATGCCATGGAGCCGCTGGAACTCATAGTCCTGGGTGCCCGCCAGCGCCACGATCGCGCCCGCCGTGTAGGCATTGTGGGTCGCGAACGCGGGGTAGATCGCGTCGGGCGTGGCGAGCAGCCGTTCCGCACAGGCGAGGTAGCTGACATCCGTCGCCAGCTTGCGGGTGAACACCGGATAGTCGCGGTGCCCGCCGACCTGGCTCAACTTGATCTCGGCGTCCCAGTAGGCGCCCTTGACCAGCCGGACCATCAGCTTGCGGCCATGGCGGCGAGCCAGCGCCGCTGCCCACTCGCACAGCGGTACCGCGCGCTTCTGGTAGGCTTGCAGCGCCATCCCGAAGCCTTGCCACGCGCTCCCGTCAGGGCGGGCGAACAAGGCGTCGTCGGCGGCCAGGGCCTCGATTACCTCGAGCGACAGTTCGAGCCGCTCGGCTTCCTCGGCATCGATGGTGAAGTGGATGTCGGCTTCGCTCGCTGCCCGGGCCAGTTCGCGCACCATCGGCACCAGCGCGGAAGTGGCGGCGTCGGCGTGGAGAAAGTCATACTTGGGATAGAGCGCGGACAGTTTGACCGAAATCCCGGGGCTGCTCCGCACGCCACCGGCCGCCTTGCGCGCCAGCCGCGCGATCGCGGCGGCATAGCTGGCGCGGTACCGTTCGGCATCGGCAAAGGTCATCGCCGCTTCGCCGAGCATGTCGAAGCTGTGCGTCAATCCGCGCTTTCGTTCGGGCGCCGCGCGCTTGAGCGCCTCGTCGATGGTGCGCCCGAACACGAACTGGCCACCGATTATCTTCATCGCCTGCAGCGTCGCCTGGCGGATCACCGGCTCGCCCAGCCGGCCCACGGTGCGGCGCAAGGTGTTGGCAAGGCCGGCTTCCGCGCGCGCGCCTCCGCGCAGCACCTGACCCGTCAGCATCAGCGAGAATGTCGCCGCGTTGACAAACGTCGAACTGCTCTCTCCGACGTGATCGCCCCAGTCGATCCCGGCCAGCTTGTCGTGGATCAGCGCATCGGCAGTGCCGGGGTCGGGCACCCTGAGCAGCGCTTCGGCAAGACACATCAGGGCGATGCCTTCCTCGGTGTCGAGGCCGTAGCTGGCCAGGAAGGCATCGAGTCCGCTGGCCTTGCGCTCGCGCGCACCTGTGATGAGCGTGGTCGCTAGCCCGGCCGCGGCACCGTGGACCGCCGACGCGCGCCCCGCCTGCCTCAGGCGTTCCGCAACGCAAGCCTCTTCATCCTGACGGTAAGCGGCGCGCAACGCGGAACGGTCGATCATCGCGCGCGCCGTGCACCCGGTTTCAACTGTTATCAATCCACTCATAACGGAATGCATCGCCGTCACGCTTCACATGCCCGGCGCTGGTGCGGCGGAAGTGGGCCGGGAAACACAGCGTTTCGGTATCCGCGACGCGCTCCATCGTCGCCTTGCGGGTCTTACTGGCCGCCGCGCCATCCGCGTCGAACGCGAACTTCAGGTCGTGGCGGATCAGCTGGACCGGGTGGTGAATCACGTCGCCCCAGAACAGCGCTGGCGGGCCATCGGCCTGGGCGGTGACGGTGAAGCACCCGGGCGAATGACCGAACGCCGGCTCAAGCCACACCCCGTCACCGATCTCGCGGTGGGCGACCGAATCCTCGTCGACGAGCACGCCCTGGCCCGCTTCCATCACCGGCACGATCGAATCGAGGAACGCCTGGCAGTGCAGTTCCTCGCCGCCCGGATCGGTGCGGAAATAATCGTAGTCGCGCCGGCCGAACAAATATTTGGCATTGGCGAAGGTCGGGACCCACTTGCCGTTGTCGAGCCGGGTGTTCCACCCGACATGGTCGAAGTGCAGGTGCGTGCACATCACCAGGTCGATGTCTTCGGGCGCGAACCCGGCCCGCCGCAAGTTGCCCAGGTAATCGGTGTCGAGCTGGCTGACCTCGGGCAGCAGGCGCTCCTTGTGGTTGCCGCAGCAGGTATCGACGAGGATCGTCTGCCCGTCGACTTCGATCACCCACGAATGGACCGAAAACGTCATCAGGCTGGTCTCGGGGTCAGCGCTGACTTCGTCAGGCTGATCGTACCAAGTCAGCAGACGGCGCATGTCGGCCTCGGTCACGCCGGGCAACTGACCCAGCAGCGGGACGGGCGAGTCCATCTCGTGCACTTTGGTCACGCGCAGGCGGCCCAGTTCGATCGGTTGCATTGGCCTCTCCCCGGCTCTAGCGACTGCCCACGTTCTAGGGGGATGCGATGCGGCAGGGCAATGGTGACGCGACTTTCGCCGTTCACCCCAATGGTACGGTCGCCGACGCGATCGCCGCGGTGCTCAAGCGCGAAGGCGTCGACATCGTGTTCGGCTATCCCCGCAACCAGGTGCTCGAGGCGTGCGCGCGGATCGACATCCGCACGATCATCGTACGGCAGGAACGGACCGGGCTGCACATGGCCGATGCGATCAGCCGGATGAGCAAGGGCGCGCGGATGGGCGTGTTCGTGATGCAGCAGGGACCAGGGGCGGAAAACGCGATGGGCGGCGTGGCGCAGGCCTTCGCCGACAGCGTGCCGGTGCTGGTGATCCCGCAAGGTTACGCGCTCGACCAGGCTTACGTGCCGTACAATTTCAACTCGGTGCGCTCGATGGCGAGCTATGCCAAGCACGCCGAGCCGCTGACCGCGCCCAAGGACGTGGCCGCGGTGCTGCGGCGCGCATTTTCGATGCTGCGCAACGGCCGGCCGCAGCCGGTCGTGGTCGAAGTTCCGTACGATGTGATGGCGCTGCCGTTTACCGGCCCGCTCGATTACGCGCCGGGCAAAGTCGTGAAATCGCGGCCCGCCCAGGCAGATATCGAGGCGGCAGCCGAGCTGTTGATCGCGGCCACCAATCCCGCGATCTACGCCGGCCAGGGTGTGCACTGGGCAGAGGCGTACGACGAACTGCGAGCGCTCGCCGAGCATCTCGCGACCCCGGTCATGACCAGCCTGCCCGGCAAGAGTTCGTTCGACGAAACGCACCCTCTCGCGCTCGGCTCGGGCGGTAATGGGATCAACGGCGGCGTGGCGAAGTGGCTGGCCGAATGCGATGTCCTATTCGGCATCGGCTGCAGCTTCACCGCGACCTCGTTCGGGCTCGCGATCCCGGCCGGCAAGCGCGTGATCCACGCCACGCTCGACCCGCTCGACATCGACAAGTCGGTGCCCTGCGAAGTGGCGCTGGTGGGGGATGCGAAGTTGACGCTGGAGGCGATTTTAGCGGCCGTGAAGGCACGCGTTCCTGAACCGCGCGATGCTGCACCAATTGCGCAGCAAATTGTTGATACGGAACGGGAATGGTTCGCCAAGTGGGAAGCGAAATCCACGCAGTCGAGCAGCCCGTTGTCACCGTATCGGGTGCTATGGGATCTGCAGCACACGGTCGATGTTGCGAACACGATTATCACCCACGATGCTGGCTCGCCGCGCGACCAGCTGGTGCCGTTCTGGAAGAGCCGTTCGCCCCATGGCTACATCGGCTGGGGCAAGTCCACCCAACTCGGCTACGGCCTCGGCCTGGCCCTGGGCGCCAAGCTCGCCTGTCCGGACAAATTGTGCATCAACGTGTGGGGCGATGCCGCGATCGGGTTTACCGGGACCGACCTTGAGACCGCCGCGCGCGACAATATTCCGATCCTGTCGATCCTGCTCAATAACCACGCGATGGCGATCGAGCTTCCGGTCATGCCGGTTGCGACCGAGAAATTCCGCGCGACCGACATTTCGGGCGATTACGCCGCGTTCGCGCGTTCGCTCGGGTGCCATGGCGAGCGAGTGACCGAAGCGGCCCAGATCGTGCCCGCGCTCCGGCGCGCACTGGCCGCGATCGAGGCGGGTCAACCGGCGCTGGTGGAATTCATCACCGAACAGGAAACGCAAATCTCCAAGGGTTGAGAACCGGGCGTTAACCACGCACGCGGCATAGGCGTCCGACCGGCTTGGGGGCGGCGCTGCGATGGACGATCTGCTGGCGGAATTCGTCGCCGAAACCCGCGAGATGCTTCTCGCGCTGTCGAGCGAAGTCGTGGCGTGGGAAGCCAACCCCACCGATCGCGCGCGCCTCGATAACATTTTCCGTTTCGTCCATACGGTCAAGGGCAATTGCGGCTTTTTCGATTTCCCCCGCCTCGAGGCGTTGAGCCATGCGGCGGAGGATGCACTTGCGGACGTCCGCGCGGGCCGGCGTGAGACTGACACGCGCCTTGTCAACGCGGTGCTCGCGGCGCTTGACCGGATCGAAGCGATGGCTCTGCTGATCGAACGCGGGGAGCCGATCGGCGAAAGCGGTGATGACGACCTGATCGCTTTGCTGTCCGACACCTCGGACGACGACATCGGCGTGCTTAAGGCCCGCGCCGGCCCGCTGCCCGGCGAGCCCACAGTGACCGCCGAGCAACGCACGATCCGTCTCCCGGTCGAGTTGATTGACCAGGTTATGAGCGGCGTTTCCGAAATGGTCCTCGCGCGCAACGACCTCGCCCGGCGGTTGCAAGACATGGGCAATCAGCAAGGACTGACCGCACCGTTCGCCCGCCTGTCGGGTCTGCTGTCCGAAGTGCGCGATGCCATCACGCGCACCCGCATGCGCCGGATCGAGGGACTGTTCGGAACCTTCCCCCGCCTGGTTCGCGACTTGTCAGCCGAACTTGGCAAGCAAGTGCTGGTCGAACTTGAAAGCGGCGAGGTCGAGCTCGACCGCGAGATGATCGAGCTGATCCGCGATCCGCTGCTGCACATCATCCGCAACGCCATCGATCACGGTATCGAAACGCCCGCTGACCGGCGGGCGTCGGACAAGCACGAGGCGGGGCTGCTGACCATCTCCGCGCGCCAGACCGGCAACACCATCATGATCGGGATCATGGATGATGGCCGCGGGATCGACTGTGAGCTGCTGGCTGCCAAGGCGGTCGAAGCCGGCCTCGTCGATCCCGAACGCGCCGCGACCATGACCGAGGCGGACAGGATCGACCTGATCTTCGAGCCCGGCCTGTCGACAGCGCACCGCGTCACCGCGATTTCGGGACGTGGCGTAGGGATGGACGTGGTCCGCTCCAACATCGAGAAGTTCGGTGGCACGCTGGCGATCGAGACGCGCGTCGGGGAAGGCACGCGGTTCCTCATCAGCGTGCCGCTCACGCTCAGCATCCTGACCAGCCTCACGGTCGCGGCGGGCGGCCAGACGTTCGCCATTCCGCGCAGCTACGTCGAGGAAATCGTCAGCATGGCCGCCGACAACCTCGAACTTGCCCAGATTGGCGAGCGACGCCTGCTGACATTTCGCGAAC
>JBDSUJ010000137.1:0-1818 GCA_039927815.1 Croceibacterium sp.
AGCGCGTCGAAGTCGGCTAGAAAACGGTTCATCAGCCGCTGCGCGATCGGGTTTCCGGTACGGTATTTGTCGTAGGCATTGCCGCCCACATTCGCATAGTCAGCCACACCCAGCGGCGGCGCTGCCGCCGATCCGGCCTGTGCTGGGCTTTGTTCGCCTGTGTCTGCCATCGGCCGGGACATGGCCGAAGCGCTCGAGCCGATCAAGCGCACCCCGCCACCGGAATTAAGTGGACACTCAAACCGGCCCGGCGATAGCGGATGGCGGCGGTAGGGGTGTGCCGGTGGCGGACAACTTGAGCATGGCTGGGGGCGACGGAAGTGGGCGGGTTTCCGCGCGCGAGTCGCTGGCAGCCCGCGCGCTCAGCGAGATACCGCGCCTGCTGACGTTGCAGGATCGCACACCTGTCAGCCCGACGTACGGCTGCTTCGATCGGTCCTACTGGCATTACCGGATCGCCGATTTCCCCAGCGGGATGGCGCAAAAGCTGGTCCTGCCGCTAGCGCTGGTGTGGTCGCTCGAACTGCCGGCGAATCCCTATCGGGGGAGTGACGAAATCCGCGCCGCGGCCGAAGCGGGCATGCGCTTTGCCGCGCGCGCTGCCCATGCCGACGGCTCGTGCGACGATTACTATCCGTTCGAGCGGGCGTCCGGCGCGGCGGCGTTTTCGCTGCTCGCGTGCCTCGACGCGGCCGAGATCCTGGGCCTGGCCGGCGACCGCGAACTCGATGCGTTTTTCGCCCGCCGCGCCCATTGGCTCGCGACGCACGAGGAAAGCGGCCGGCTGGCCAATCATGAGGCGCTGATCTGCGCGTGCCTGGCGCGCATGGCCGAACGTTACGGCGCCAGCTGGGACTTGCCGCTGCGCCGCCGCCTGCAGCGGCTGCTGTCATGGCAAAGCGCCGAGGGCTGGTTCGACGAATATGGCGGAGCCGATCCTGGTTACCTGACCTTGACCGTGGCCCAGCTTGCGGACCTCGACCGGCGCCGACCCGATCTGGCGCTGCGCCCGGCGATCAGCTCAGCGGTCACGTTCCTCCACGCCATGCTCCATCCGGACGGGACGCTGGGCGGTGAATATGCCAGCCGCGCGACGGTCAATTACTTTCCCCACGGGCTTGAGATCGCCGGCGCGTGGCTGCCTCTGGCGCTGGCGCTGAATGACCGCGCGGCGCCGCGCTTCGCCGATGCGGCGGTGTCCGACGACCGCCTGTTCGGCCACCATCTGACCAGCTGGCTGCTCGCGTGGCGCGAGTGGCAGGACGGCCGCCCCGGTCCCGCGCCGCTGACCGAACGATCGATCAGCTTCCCCCAGGCGCGCATGCTGGTGCAGGTCCACGGGTTGCGCCGGCTGTACCTTGGCTGGGCGCACGGCGGCACGTTCCGCCTCTACGATGGCGAGGCGCTGACGCTGGCCGACACCGGGCCGTCACTGGCACTGTCCGATGGGCGCGTCGCGGTCAGCCACATCGCGGGCGATCACGTGGTCGAACTGTCCGAGCAGCGGATCGATATCGCGGGCACGATGGCGCTTGCCCGGTCGGCGCGGCTGACCCCGGCGAAGTCGGTCGTCCTGCGCCTGATCATGCTGACGGCGGGCCGGTTTTTCCCCGATCTGGTGCGGCGCTGGCTTCAACGGATGCTGGTTACCGGGCGCACCGATGCACCCTTTCGGTTCCGCCGCACACTGACCTGGGACGGCTCGGCGTTGACCGTTCACGACGAAGTGCATCCGCTGCATGGGTGGACCGCCGTTCGCAAGGCCGGGATCGGCGGCTTCCAGAGTTCGCTGACCACGGCGATGGCCAAGGTCTGGCA
>JBDSUJ010000138.1:0-8525 GCA_039927815.1 Croceibacterium sp.
ACCGAAATTATCTCGCATCGGCCAACCAGGGCCGAGCTCGAACAGCGCGTCGTCCGCTACGGCGAGCTTCGCCCGTGTCACAATGCCTTTATCGACACGCGGACGCCGGGCTCAGAGGAAAAGGAAAATTTCACGATCATCGGCCCCGGCGTGTCGGAAAACCCCGAACAGCACGTCCACATCACGGAACCTCATGGCTTCAATATCGGCGCAGCTCGCCAGCCGGCACACTGCTTCAATTCACAGCACAGCCACAACACGGCTGAAGTTTTTGTCATTCACAGCGGCCGCTGGAAGTTCACTTTCGGTGAACATGGCGAGGACGCGCAGATCGATGCCGAACCGGGCGACATCGTCTCATTTCCAACTGACGCTTTTCGCGGATTCGAAAATGTGGGTGAAGCCATCGGATTCCTATGGTCCGTCCTGGGCGGCGATGACCCAGGCCGCGTGTTGTGGGCGCCGCAGGTGTTCGAGATGGCTGCCGAATACGGCTTGATCCTGCTCGAGAATGGCGCGCTCGTCGACACTACTTTGGGTCAATCGGTCCCCGCCGATGTCGCTCCGATGCCGGTCACAAGCCGCGATGCCATCGCCAAGCTGCGGACGATGCGTCCAGAAGACGCCGGCGAGGTTATCTCGCGCGCCCCTGGCGAGCGCGTGACGGGCGAAAGGCTCGTGATTGGCGAGGGTGGTCAACTTCCTGCCGCTGAAGGCTTTACGGTGTCCCGCCTTACGCTCGGCAACAATCAGGAAAGCGCGAACTTGGCTCCGGACCATCCCGAGGTGGTGTTCGTAAACAACGGCGCGGTTGAGGTGCGGACGCCCCAGGGTATCGTCTCCCTTGGCAAAGGCGACACGATGACCGTCCCACGCAAACTGGCGCGGGTCTACGCGGCGACCACGGGAGAGACGGAGTTGGTTGTGGTGCGCGGCACGGACTAGTCCAGAAAGCCGGCGGCGGCGCGCGCCGCCTTTGCGCCGCCCCGCATGAACGCGTGGTCAGATCCCTGCAGGAACAGCTGCGCGCCCTTGCTCCGCCAGCCGGCCACATCGCCGTCGCGCGGCACGAACATCCCGACCGGCACCCCGGCTAGGCCGCCGACCTTCAGAACCCGCTCGACCGCCGAAAGGACGCTCGGTGCGTCAGGGTCGGTCTCACCCAGAGCAATGGTGAGATCGATCCGGCCCACAAACAGCGCGTCGATCCCCGGCACGGCCGCGATCTGATCGATGGCTTCAACCGCCTCGACGTCCTCGATCTGGACGATGATTACCGCGCGCTCGGCGCTCGCCGCCAAGTGCTTGGGGATGGCCGTAAGCCCATAGCCGGCCGCGCGCGACGAGCCCGCGTACCCCCGCCCGCCCCGGCCATAGAGCGAGGCTGAGACCACGGCACGCGCTTCTTCGGCCGATCTGATGTGGGGCAGCAGCACCCCGTCTGCACCGCAGTCCAGCGCATTGAGAATGTGCTCGGGAGCAGCCGTTGGCGTGCGCACAACCACCGGAAGACCCGCAGCCCGCGCGGCCATCACGCACTGGTCGATTTCCGCCCGGTCGAATGGAGCGTGCTCGGCATCAATGCATAGAAGGTCGAGCCCAGCACTCGCGAGCACCTCCACCAGGATCGGCGACGGCGTCTTGAGGAATGAGCCCCACAGGGCGTCTCCCGCGGCAAGGCGCTGCTTCAGGCCCATGCTGCAATCCGCCCGCTGGCGATCGCGGTACCTTCGGCCAGGCTCGCTAGCTTGGCCCACACGATGGCGGGGTCGACCGCACCGAATCCCGCAAAGGTCGAGAACCCGCAATCAGTACCCGCGATCACCCTTTCTGGCCCGACCAGGCGAACATACCGATCAACGCGCTCTGCGACGACCCGCGGGTGCTCGATGAAGTTGGTGGTCGAATCGATCACGCCCGGGATGAGGACCTTTTCCGCGGGCAGGCGCGACAAATTGGCCTCGAACGCCTCCCAGTCGTGCTGGTGACGCGGGTTAGCAGTCTCGAACAGCAGGCCCGCAGGCTTGGCGTTCATAAGCGTGGGTAGGATAATCGCCATCTCGACGTCGCAGTGATGGGGACCTTCGTAGTTCCCCCAGCAGACGTGCATGCGGCAGCGCTGGGCAGGTACATTCCGGAGCGCGTGGTTAAGCACCTCAACGTGGCGCCCGATCGCATTTAGATAGTCTTCGTCCGAGCGGTCCTTGAACATCATGTGCCGGCCAAGACCCAAATCCGGGCTGTCCAATTGAAGGACCAGTCCGGCGGCTACTATGGCCTCGTACTCCGGTCGCATGGCCTCGGCGAGCGCTTCCAGATAGGCGTCGTCGCTGGGGTAGAAGTCGTTTGGTTGAAAGAGTGCGATTACCCCCGGCGAGGCGGCGTTCATGAAACCGGCTGGTCCGCCGTGCGTTGCGCGCCCTGTAGCGAATCGGCGAATATCGTCCTTGAGCGGCTGCAAGGTGATCGGCGCGACCTCACCAACACACCGCGGGCGGCGATAGCTCGGCGTGCCACCGCCTTTCGCTTGGCGTTCAAGGAAGGAGGGAAATGCCTCGAGATCGGCTGGGGCGCGGCGCGGGCTGTCGCCTTCGAACCCGCTGATCCGATCCTTGATATATGTCGCGTAACTGATCTTACTCATCTCGCCGTCGGAAACGATGTCGATCCCCGCCGCGACCTGCGCGCGCACGGTCTCCACCACCGCGGCCGTGGCGACCTGGTCGAAGAGATCCGGATCGACGTAATCATCGCGTTCCGCAGCGAAGAGCAACCCCGTCAATTGATCTCCCCGCGGAAGCGAGCCGACATGCGTGGTCATAATACGGTCTGGCATTGGACCTCCTCGGCTAGCCAGCCGATCAGCGCATCGGCGAGCGCATGGGGTTTTTCGAGCGGGAGCAGGTGGCCAGCACCGGGAACTTCGAAAAACCTGGCGTTGGGGCCGATCAGAGCGCCCCAGTTACGATGCCACTCAGGAGGGCAAAGTCGATCTTCGCTGCCGCACGCGAGCAGAACCGGCATTCCAAGATCGGCGAGTGCCGGCCGCAGGTCGCGGCGGAGCCTGAGCGCCTCGCTTTGAGCCACGAATGTTTCGGGACCGAGGGCGCGCGCCATGGCCATCACAGTCGTAAGCAGCCCCGTGTCGCCGCGATTTTCGTCTGCAAGATAATTGGGCTTGAGCTCATCGGCGACGACTGCCTGAAGCTTACCTTCCAGTACATCATGCTGCTGCCTCGGGCGCACTGCTGCGCGCTCCGGCAGGTCCGCCGAAGCGTTGAAAGCGATGAGCCCTAGCGCCGCCACCCGCTCGGGCGTCCGTGTAGCGAGTTCCGTCGCCACAATAGCGCCCATCGAGAAACCGACTGCGACGACCGGACCCTCGATGGCGAGGGCGAGAGCAGCCGCCATCACACTGATCGATTTATCGGCAAGCGGAGGCGCAAACCGTACGATGTGCCCTTCCGCCGCTAACCGCTCGGCGACAGGCTGCCACAGCCTCTCGTCGCACATGTTGCCGGGAATTAGCAGGATCGGCGGCATCTTAGAGCCGCGGCTTCCAAATAGACGGCGGGCTCTCCTCGCTGATCAGCCGCACCGTGTCACCACTGCCAGCAATCCCCACAATTGCGTAGCTGAAGGACGCGGACCGGCTCGTCTCGTTACTAAGGGAAAAGACCGCGAGCAACGCGGCGCAACCCTCGCTGGCGCTGAATGCCCGCAAGACAAAAGCCCTGACCCGCAGCATGCCCGCGCGTCGGACATCATCGACATGCGATCTTGCAGCCGTCAGGAGACGTTCGGCGCCGGCTCTGTCGAGTTGGGGATGATCCTCGGCCCTGAAGTCTACCGTGCCACGCTGCTGCCGCAGGTCAGCATCGAATGCCACGTCGACGGCACTTTCGGCCGGCAGGATAACCCCGCGGCCCACTCGCCAGAGCCGACCGATGCGCCCGTCATAAACGTCGGCTATTAGCGCGTCTTCATCCCCGACTAGTGCAGCGGACTGCTGGCATTCCAGCCCCAGTGCACCATCGAAGGCGAACGGGCGTTGGCAGAATGCTGCAAGGATCGCCTCTTCGCCAACAATTGCGCCGCGGCCCCACGCGCAGCGGGTATTGGCCAGAAGTCCGTCGTGCGCCGGTGCGTCGCCCCGTGCCAAGGCGTGCAGATGGTCGAGAGCGCTCATGCTCCAAGTCCCCCCCCGACCTGGCGCAGGATAGCAACCTCGTCGAACACCGTCATGTCCTCCACGATCATTCCGCCGCGCAGGCGAAAATGGGAGATCGCCAGCAGCCACAGCTCACGCCCACTTGGCTCGCCCCACACGCCGGTTCCCTTGTGGGTGCCGGCGAGCGACCAGCGAATGGCCACCGCAATGTCGCCGTGAGGGAGCGGCCGGGCCGCGACATGCTCGCAGCGAAATGCGCGCTGGTGCAGTCCGTTGCACAGCTGGGTAACGCAGCCGATCCAGAAACCCCGCCCGAAACCATGCCGCCGCGAGGGCCAGCGCACTTCGCCCGCCGGCGAAAAGAGCGTGGCAGCATCACCGTAAAGATCCTCGGCGAAAGCCATGCGCAACATGGACGCGATCGGCGCCGCTGGATGACCCTCTTCGATCGTGACATCAGCTTCGCTCCGCGTGACCGCCATCGCTTGCGAGCGCCATGCGTGGCGCGCCTGGTCGCCATCAAGATCCGCTGCGGCCCCGGCTGCCGCGATACCGTGCGGGTCGGCGCCGACCTGCCACAGCGCGGTGGTATTGTCGCGAACCAGCCATTCTTCGACGATGCGATTGGCGATCACCTTGCAATCGGCGATAGTCGACACCCCGGTTCCGCGCATGGTGGCATGCCCGATCAGCGGCTCGTCCCCCGAATGGGTCGAGCGGCTGATGATCCGATGCGAACTGTAGAACTCGCCTGGCGCATCCTCGCTCCAGATCACGTCTTCGGCCATCACCAGCCTGTCGGCTTGGCTGGTGAGAGAGCCGACCGTGTTCTGGTTTACGACCTCCACCCCCGCCGCGGGTCCAGCCAGCATGTGGAGCACGCAGTCGTCGCTGTAGTGGGTGCGGCATAGCCCCACGTTTTTCTCTTCCCAAATGCGATGCGTGCAGCGGACGATATAATCCACAAAGTCACGATAGACCGGTTCAAACCCGTCCAGGGCTTGGCGCCGCGGACCTTCTTCGAGCTGCTCGCGCATCGGTCGTCCGACCGGTGACAGCACGGCGGGGTCCTGGTTCCACGCCATCAGAGGTATGTCTGCGCCAACACGCCGATCTCGTCGAACAGCATCCATTCCTCGACGACCTTGCCGCCTACGATCCGCAGGTGGGTCATGCCCATCATGAAAACCGGCTTGCCTGCCGGGCATTCGCCAAGCACACCGCCCGGTGCGCTGCGCCCCTCGAGGACCCAGCGAACCGCGACGATCAGCCCGTCGGCTTCCTCGCTCCAGCACACGTTCTCGACCCGCATTACCCCGTCCGGGATCGCGGCGAGGACATGCAGCACGAGTGACTGGTAGTTGCGAACACCTTGCGCCGTTCGCCCTCCGCCGGCGTGAGCTATTATCGCGTCGCCGTAGGACCGGTCCAGCCAGTCCAGCCGGCGCAGGTTCCAAACGTCGTGGAACAGCGCGCGTGCCCAGCCAGCAAGCGTCGTCTCGTCGAGATCCAGACGCGAGCGAAGTGGGTGCCCGTCGAGCCGCGGGGGTGGCGACACGACGAAAGTCTCAGGCGCGCCCGCCTCGGCGGCCCTGCGCGCTATGACATGCGGGTCGTAGCCAAGCTGCCGCACCGCCGCGCCGTTGTCGCGCACCAGCCATTCGGTGTGGATGCGGTTGTCCTTGCTTATGCAGTCGGCGACGAACCGTATCGAGGTGCGCCGGTTCGTACCCGGACCCCACGCGGTGCGCCCTACGTTTGTCGACCGGCTGTGTCCTAGGTGCGAGGTATAGAAGCCTGCGTCCTCATCCCCGCTCCAGGCCACCGCTAGGTGGTGGATCTCACCGTCCGGGTAGGCGTTGAGCGTGGTGATCGTCGAGGCAATTACCTCTTCTACCGACCGGACGATGCCGTACGAGGAATAGATGGTGCAGCTCGCGTCATAGGTGTCGTAAATGTAGCCCACAGCGCGATCCATCCAGATCTCGTCCGTGATACGTACGATGTAATCGACGATGTCGTGGAACCGGTCCTCGAAGCCGCGCATCGGCTGGGTCCGCTTGCCCGCCGGCTTATGCAGCTGGCGCACATCCTGCTGGCGAAGCAGGGTCACCTTGGAACGCTTCGGCAGTGCGAAGGGCAATGACTCGGTCACGCAGCGTTCTCCATAAATGCAATTCGCAGCACGTCGCCCTTTGTCACGCTAAGCAACGAGGCGCATTTCGGGTCGAGGCGAATGCCATCTTCATGTTGGCTGGCCGAACCACGCACGAGGCGAAAATCGGGGCCGAAGCCGGCGGCAATCAATGCGGGCACGCCCCCGGCGGCCTCGCCGAGATAATCCGCTTCGCATGACGCTGCGACGGTGCGGACCGCATCGATCGGGACGACAAGTGTGGGCCCACCGTCAAAAATGTCGATGTAGCCTTCGTCGCGGAAGCCTTCGTTGAGAAGCATGGCGAGTGCGGGACGGCCATCATTATGCGGTCGGCCGAGCGCCTCCTGCGCGGGAGCAGGCAGAAGCGATATGTAGATCGGATAGCGTGGGCCGAGGTCGGCAATAAACTGGTTGCCGTGAATGGCGCCAGTGCGGTCGGCCTCCTCAAACTCCATATCGTAGAAGTTGCGGCCGATCGCCTCCCACACGGGGGATTGGTTGCTATCATCCTGATAGCCTCGCAGCTCTGCGATAACCCGCTCGCCGAACCATGCCCGGTGCGACGCGATGAACATGTAGCGAGAGCGGGCCATCAACTGGCCCAGCGCAAGTCCGCGCATGGCAGGGTCAACGAAAAGTCCTCCGACTTCGGTTTCCCCATCGAAATCATTGACCAGGTTGAGCAGACGCTGCGTCTTTGAACGTGCGAGAGTGAGCGACTGCCCGACTTGGCGCGTGATCCGATAGCTGTAGAACGGCCATTCAGCCCCTACGCGGGCGAAGATCATTCCCGTCGCGGCAATCTGTCCTCCCACTTCCGCCACCAGGATAACAGCCGCACCTTCTGCTCGAGTTTGCTCGTCGATCAGCGCGGCTTCGGCGGCGACGATACGGCGTTCGAGGGCGTCGCGATCCGGCGGCAGGTTAGTAAGCCCGGTCCCGCCTCGCCGAGTCAGTTCTAGCACCGCGTCGAGATCGCCCACGCGTACCGAACGGATAATGGTGGTAGCCCCTTCCATGCTCGTGATCTACCTGATATGCATTCGCAGTCAACCCGACTGGAGCAACTCCAGCGAAAGATAAAGCTGGGCGCGGAGGCTCCTCCGCAGCGACGGGAGAGAGCCTTTGGCAAGTCAGGCGCAGGATGTTGATGTGGGCGCTGCCGCCCCGCCGTTGAGGGCGAAGGACAAGGTCTCCTACGGGCTCGGAAGTACGGCCGAGGCGCTTGTCTACACGGCAACCTCGAGCTTCACTTTGCTTTTCTACAACCAAGTGCGCGGCCTCGATGCCGGTCTGGTAGGCACGGCACTGGCACTGGGGCTGCTGGTCAACGCGCTGGTTGATCCCATCGTCGGGTCATGGTCCGACCGGACCCGAACTCGCTGGGGCAGACGTCATCCCTTCATGTTCGGCGCAATCCTACCAGCTGCCGTGCTGTTTTATGCGCTCTACAACCCGCCCGACCTGTCCCCGACGTGGCAGCTGATCTGGCTGGGGGTAACCAACACGATCCTGCTTCAGGTCATGACCGTCTACCACACGCCGCACCTTGCGCTGGGCGGGGAGATGTCACTCGACTATCTGGGCCGCACCAGCGTGATGGCCTACAACACCTTCTGTCTGTGGCTCGGCGATACGATCGGTTGGCTGCTAGCATTCCGGGTGGTGTTTGCCGCGAGTGAAGAGTTTCCCAACGGCGCGCTCGATCCTTCGCGTTATCCGATGTTTGGCGTCATCGTAGCGGCTTTAGTGGTGCTCATTCTGGGCTATTCGAGCTGGTCCACGATGAACCGGATTCCCTTTCTCCCCCAGCCGCGCGAGGGCCAGAAGAGCTTCGGTCCGGGTGAACTGTTGCGGGATGTCAAACAGGCACTGAGCAACCGCAACTATGTGGTCCTCCTGATAGGCCTGTTCTTCCTGTCGATGATGACCGGGGTGCGAACCGGGTTGTGGCTCTACACCGCGACCTATTTCTGGGAGCTCGACAACAATCAAATCAGCTTCTTCGTGATCGGCAGCTTCAGTGGATACCTGTTCGCCGCCTTCGTTGTGAAGCGGCTGCACGCCAAGTTCGACAAGCGCTGGACCGGGGCCGTGGCGCTATCGCTGTACAGCATCGGACCGGCGATCCCCCTTGCACTGGGTTACTTCGGGGTGCTGGGCGCGGAAACGCCTGGTATCCTGTGGATTCTGATC
>JBDSUJ010000139.1:0-2716 GCA_039927815.1 Croceibacterium sp.
CCGCTTGGGCCCACGCGGGGGACCGAGCCGGCAGCGGACTTCGTGATCGGGGACCGCTTCGGCAGTGCTTGCGACGCCGCTCTGAGCGCTGCAGCGTTCGATTATTTCGCCGCCGCCGGGCGCAGCGCGGCACATAACCGGCCCTATGCAGGGGGCTACGGCCTCGATCGCCATTCGGCGCCTGGCCGTGGGGTGCACGCGTTGCAGCTCGAGATCTGCCGCTCGACGTACCTTGACGCCGCGCTCGCCGAACCTGGCCCAGGACTTGCGGCGGTCGTACGGACCGTCGTGGGACTGGTGCAGCGGTTGGCGCAAGAACTGGCCGCGGGGCGCAGATTCGCTCAAGCCGCCGAATAGGCGCGCGGCGCAACCCCGATAAAAAACCACCTCGTGCAATACGCACGAGGTGGCCAAGGTTCAGGGAGGAGATGCGCTGGGAAGCGCATCAATCCGGCCGGGCCATGAGGGGAGCCAGACCGGACAATCCCCATCTAGGCGATTTACAAACAGGTTCAAGACCAAACGGCCAACCGTTCATCTAACGGGTCGGCCTGCCCCGTCGGGGCGAGTTCGATCAGGCAACAGCGGGCGCCGCTTCGGGCTGTTCGGCCAGCGCCGCCACGCCCGGGCCTTTGCCCTGCAGCGTCTGCAGCGAGAAGATGACCCGCATCAGGTCGAGCGAGAACAGGTGCGCGTAGATCAGTGGGAGCATCCCGGACTCGTTCCACTTGCGCAGCTGGTCGCCGCGCAATTCGCGCAACTTCGCCTGGTCGATCATCTGGAATCCGCGGTACACATAAGGCTGGCCCGGCTTGTCGTTCTGCTCGATCGCGACTTCGCCTTCCATGATCAGATTGTGCTTCTTCAGTTCCGCGATGAACGCCTGGGTGCGCGCGCCGGCCTCCTCGAAGTTCTCGGTGAACTGGAGCAACTCCTTGGTGTGCTGGGTCGGCTGATCGTCCTCGAACAGGGGATTGCCGTCGGCGAATTCACCGATCACTTCGCTGGTCGGATCAAAGCACAGCGACATCGCCTCGGCCTGGGGCTCGAGTTTGGCGAGGAGGAACGGGTAGCGGCGGATGTAGGCCGGAATGTAAATTTCCTGACGCGCCATGCCGTCGTCGTCAAAGAACACGTTGATGCCTTCGTTCAATCCCATCAGCGCCAGCGGCACCGGATTGTCGCCCGACGAAAACACGATCGGGAAATTGCGTTGGGCAAGCGAAAATTCGTCGGTCGTCAGCGGGATCGCGTTCTGCCCGACGACCCACTTGGCCTTGTCGACCGAGCGCGCGCGAAACTTGCCGTGGTCGCGGCTGTTGAGCGGCATCAGGTCCTGGTAGAACAGGGGCAGGCTGTCTTGCGGCGCGCTGGCCATCTTTTCTCTCCGGTTGGATCGTTCGGTCGGCGGCCAGGTGCCGCTCCACGGGGGCGCGCTTTAATGACAGCGCGCTTGACGCGCAACCCGTCAGCGCTCGGGCGGGACGAGCTTGCCTGGATTGAGCAGCCCGAGCGGGTCGAGCGCGTGCTTGACCCGGCGCATCAGGTCGAGCCACACCGGATCGCCGACGCGCGCGAGTTCGGCGAGCTTCATCTGGCCGATGCCGTGCTCCGCGCTGAGCGAGCCGCCCCATTCGGCGACCAGATCGTGGACCACGCGGCTGATCGCGTGGCCCTGGTCCGCTTCCCACTCGCCGCGCACCGCGCCGCGCGGCGCGAGCACGTGGAAATGCACGTTTCCGTCGCCCAGGTGGCCGAACGCCACCGCGGTCGTGCCGGGGAAGCGCTGCTCCACAGCGGGGACCGCGTGCGTGACGAAATCGGCCATTCGGGCGACCGGGACCGATATGTCGTGCTGCATGGCCGGGCCGACGGCCCGCTCGGCCGGCGCGATCTCGTCGCGCAGCAGCCAGAATTGCTCGGCCTGCGCGTCGTTGGCGGAGATGGTCGCATCCTCGACCAGACCGGCGGCGAACGCGCCTTCGAGCAGATCGCGCGCCAGTGCCGGGAGAGCGGCGGCGGTGCCGGCATCGGCGGTCAATTCGACCAGCGCGTGCCATGCGTGGGCGCCTTGCAACGGGGAGCGCGTGCCGGGGACATGGGCGAGGACCGCCGCGAGGCTATGGCGCGGCATGACCTCGAACCCTTCGAGCGCGTCCGCCGCGCGCGCCTGGCAATGGAGCAGCAGGCGGCGCGCGTCGGCGATGCTCGCCACGCCGGCCCACAGCACGATCCGATCCGCCACCGCCGGCAGCAGGCGCAAGGTCGCCGCGGTAACAATGCCGAGCGTACCTTCGGAGCCGATCATCAGCTGCTTGAGGTCGAATCCGCGGTTGTCCTTCTTGAGCGGGACCAGCGCATCGAACACCTGCCCGTCGGCCAGCACCGCCTCGAGCCCGAGCACTTGTGCGCGCATCGAGCCGTGACGCAGCACCTGGGTGCCGCCGGCGTTGGTCGCGATCAGACCGCCGACCGTGGCCGAACCCTTGCCGCCGAGCGTCAGCGGGAAACGCAGGCCCGCGCGCCCGGCGGCTTCGTGCAGGGTCTGCAGGATCACTCCCGCGCCGCACAGCGCTTCGCGCGCCTCGGCATCGATCCGCAAACTATCGAGGCGCCGGAGCGAGAGCACGATCGCCGCGCCGCTCGGGTCGGGCGTGGCCCCGCCCGACATTCCGCTGTTGCCGCCCTGCGCCACCACCGGGATGCTGTGTTCGGC
>JBDSUJ010000140.1:0-19810 GCA_039927815.1 Croceibacterium sp.
CCTGCAGCTCCATGGGGTTGAAGCTGCAGGAGCGACTGCCGGACAAATGGCCGCACCACCAGCAATGCACTTCTCAACTAGCCCTTCCTAACGGAGAGTCACAGAGCGGCCCTACGCACTGCCGAAATCACTCCCGGTCCTTGAGGATTAGTTTATATCGCGCCGACGCCACCCCCCCCGCTGCGCGGTAGGAGCGGCCGAGAGTGCGGAGCTTGCAGCCTGTGACCAGCACCGTGAGGACAGGCGTTGCGTCCGCGCGGCGAGGTCGAGCAGCAGGCGATAGAGCTGCAGGACATCAAGCCGCCCGCCCGGGGGCGGATCGAGCTTATCGAGCACCGGTATGGGACCTGTCAGCAGGCCCCGCTGCGCCCTGGTCGGAAAACCGCCGCCAATGCGACGAACACCGCGCAAACTCGGTGTTAAGCATGCCGCTCAAGAATAGCTTAACCAGAGACGGTCATCCTCCCTTCAAGACGACACTACCGTGCATCCAAAGGACCTTGGTGACATGACCCTCTACAACACGCTCGGTCGTTACGAGGTCGCCGCGCAGGAAGACCGTTCGGCCCCGCGCTTCAAGCTGGCGATCCCCGCGCAATTGCGCGCATCGGGCGCGCGGTCGTTCCAAACTGTCGTCAACGATTTGTCGCTGTCGGGCTTTTCGGCCACCGCGATCACTCGGATGCATACCGGCTCGGTCTGCTGGCTGACGCTGCCGGGTCTTGAATCGCTCCAAGCCGAAGTGGTGTGGTGGGAAAACAACCTGGCCGGCTGCGCGTTCGCCAACATGTTGAGCCCGATCGTGCACGACAATATTCTCGCGCGCTATCGCGGTGCCAGCTCCTACGGCGGTTAAAGTGCCGGCTTGACGAGTGTCGCCTGGCGGACGGTGATGCCGCCCCCGCGAAAGCCGCCTTCGCAGTACGCCAGATAATAGCGCCACAAGTCGCAGAACCGCCGGTCGAACCCCGCCGGTAGGCGGCGCTGCGCCACCGCCTCGTCAAACCGGGCGCGCCAGGCCGTTAGCGTCTCGGCATAATCGGGGCCGAAGGCTTCGTCATCTTCCCACGCCAAGCCCCGCGCGGCGGCCAGAGCGCGAAACTCGCTGGCTTTGATCAGCAGTCCACCCGGGAAAACATACGCCTGGATGAAGTCGGCACTGCGGGCATACCCTTCGAACAGGGCATCATCCATGGCGATGAACTGGATTGCCGCGCGTCCACCCGGCGCCAGGTTGCGGGCGATACAGTCGAGGAACGCGGGCCAGTATTCGCGCCCCAACGCCTCGGCCATTTCGACGCTGACAATACCCTCGTAGTGCCCCGTGACATCGCGGTAATCCTGCTTGCGGAATTCGACCCCCGGATGGTGCTCGCGGGCCCATTCGAGTTGCTCGGCGGACAAGCTGATGGCGGTCACCGCCGAACCCTGCGCCGCGAAATAACCCGACAGCGCGCCCCAGCCGCAGCCGATCTCGAGCATGGTCGCAGGCCGACCCAGCCGCTCCGCCAGCCGTGACCACTTGCGCCGCTGCGCCGCCTCGAGGCCGTCGTCTGCCACGCGGTAGGCGCTGGAATAGCTCATCGTCGGATCGAGCCACGCCCGATAGAAATCGTTGCCCAGATCGTAATGGGCATGGATGTTCTTTTCCGCCTGGGCGCGCGTATTACGGTTGAGCCAATGCATGGCTCGCGCGGCCCATCGCCACGGACCTTTCGAGCGCCCGGTCTCGCCCAGCGCCGCGGCATTGGCGGAGAACAGCGCGAACACCGGGACCAGGTCGGGACTGGTCCATTCGCCCGCCTCCCACGCCTGGTACCACCCGATCGATCCGGATGTCGCCAGCCTCAGCAGCGCGCGCCAATCCTTGAGGTCGATTTCGGCGGTGAAGCCCGCTGACCGTCCGCCCAGCTTGCGCTGCGTTCCGTCGGGCAGCCGGGCGCGCAGGGTGCCGCTGACCAGGCCGGCATCGACCCGGTCGATGAATTTATGGAACCCCGGCCCGAACACCCGCGCGACCAGGCCGGGCCGCGCCCCGAAGCGCTGCCCGCTTGCCAGCAACACGTCGCCGCGCTGTGTGCGATTCCCCTCCATCAAGCGTCTATGGAGAACCCGCCGGGCCGCTTCAAGGTGCGCGGAACGACCGGGCACGCCGCCGGTTGCCCCGCTATGGTCGTACGCGCGGAAACCCTTAACCTGCCGGCACGTGGCTGGCGCATCGACCGGCGCAAGGCCTTGTTCGTCGCCGCGCTTTGCTGGCTTGGCTTCGCGGCCTTCGTGTGGACTGTCGCGAACGGCCACGCCGAAGCGATCGACCGGCTCGGCCTGCTGTTCTGGCGCTCCCCGCCGGATTTGCGCCCCGCCGGTCCCGCCTGGCTGCTCGAAGGGGTCAGGGATGTGACCGCGCTCGGTGGGGTGGTGTTGCGCAACCTGTTCGCCGCCGCCGCCGTGGCCGCCTTGTTGTTCCTACGCTTGCGGCGCGAGGCGCTGCTGCTGGCGGCGACCGTGGCGTCAGGCTGGATTGTGGATTTCGCGATCAAGGCAGGAGTCGGACGGGATCGCCCGACCATCGTGCCGCATCTGACCGAGGCGGGGGGTTCCAGTTTTCCCAGCGGCCACAGTTTCAATTCCGCGGTGGTTTACATCGCGATCGCGCTCGCGTTCGCGACGTTAAGCCCGCGCCGATCGGTGCGCTATACAGTGATCGCCGCGGCGCTGGTTATCAGCGCGTTGGTGGCATGGACCCGGGTCTGGCTCGGGGTGCATTTTCCGACCGACGTGGCTGCGGGCTGGCTGGGGGGCGCCGGGTGGGCGTTTCTCGCCGCCGCCCTGCTCCAGCGGCCCGTCCAGCAGATCGCCGACCGTACGGTTCACTGATCAGCAACCGCGCCCGCCGGTCGGAAGGAACACCGTCCGGCCCAGACGGTCGCCGCCCAACGCCGCCGGGTACCGGGCATCGGAGAATTTCACCATCGTGCCGCACATTGTCGTGGTCGCGGTCGCCATCGGCAGGATCGACCAGCGCATGAAAGTCTCGATTCCGGCATTCGCGCGCGCGGCGCGGCGGACCGCGGGCAAGGTCATGCCGTCGGGATAGGGCCCGGCAAGATCGAGCACACGGCCGTCGGTGTGGAGCGGATCATAGTGCGAGCGCCAGATGTCATGGCCTTCGCGCCACGCCAGGTCGCGGCGCCACCACAGCACGGGTGGCGGCGAAGCGACCATCACCATGGCGCGAGGCTGGGACCGGTCGCCGAAGGGCGCCTCGCGTGCAAACGTGGTAATTGCCCCATTGCCGAGCACGTAAGCCACCACTGCGGCGAGCGCTATGGTGGGCGGCGCGCGCCACCGGCCGCCGCGCGCCTCGCAGCGGCGCGACCACCAGATCGCCGCGCCCAGCCCGAGCCAGATCCACACATCGACAATGAACAACGTGTCGGTGTGATACCAGCGCCGGTCGAACGGCGCGAACAGCTGCACCGCATAGCTGGTCTGCCAGTCGAGCAACGGGTGCGTCAGGGTGCCCAGGTAGCTCAGCGCGACCAGCCAGCCGAAGCGCATCTCCAGCCCGCTGGCGAAGGTGGCGCCACGCTTGATCTGCCAGCGGTCAAGCAGCCACAAAAGCCCGGCTAGAAGCGGCGGCATAAACAAGACACCGCCGAGCAGACTATGCGTCCATCCACGGTGTGTCGCGAGCGGCACTCACGGCACCCAACCGAGGAATACGTCGATGTCGGGCATGTTGGCGCCCAGGATCAGCGCCCCGAAACCCTTGCGCGACTTGCGTTTGAGCCCGGTCTGGCCGAGCGTCCAGCCGACCAGGCTGTGGGTCAGGTTATCCATACCCGCCCCCGCCGCGATCGGCTCAGATCGGGTCCTGCGCGGTGCCGGTCACGGTCCAGGTCTGGCCCTTGGCCAGCAGCTTGGCCAGGCTGTTGTCGCGCCCTGCGCTGGCCACGGCGTTCTGCTCGATCACCGCGCTTTCGAACGTCGCGCGCGGATCGTCGTACAGCACGCCGAGCGCCATCGGGAACGCGCCGAACGGCATTTCCACCAGCATGTGCGCGATGGCGCGGTTCCTGACATTATGGACGATCACGTTGGCCGCCTGCCAGTCGCCATCGCTTACATCGACGACTTCGAGCGACAGTGTCTCCAGATCCAGACCAATGCCTTTGGAGCCGCCGGCGAACAGCATCGGCGCGCCGTCTTGAAGCCACAACTGCCGGTCGTCCGCGCCCTTGGGCTGGGCAAAGTCGTTGAACACGTCCTTGTTGTAGACGACGCAGTTCTGGAAAATCTCGACGAAGGCGGCGCCCTGGTGCGCGTGGGCGGCCTTTAGGACATCGGGCAGGTTCTTCGACACGTCGAACCCGCGCGCCACGAACCGTGCGCCGCTGCCCAGCGCGAAAGCACACGGGATCGCGGGGCGGTCGACCGAGCCTTGGGGGGTCGACGGCGTGGTGGTGCCGATCCGGCTGGTGGGCGAGTACTGGCCTTTGGTGAGGCCGTAGATCTCGTTGTTGAACAGCAGAATCTGCAAATTCACGTTGCGCCGCAGGACATGCATCAGGTGGTTGCCGCCGATCGACAGCCCGTCTCCATCACCGGTCACCAGCCACACGTCGAGCGCTGGGTTGGCGAGCTTGATCCCGGTTGCGAAGGCCGGCGCGCGGCCGTGGATGGTGTGGAAGCCGTAGCTTTCGATGTAATACGGGAAGCGGCTCGAACACCCGATCCCGCTGACGAACACCGTGTTGGCCGGATCGCTGCCCAGTTGCGGCAGCGTGCGCTGCACCGCCTTGAGGATCGCGTAATCCCCGCATCCCGGGCACCAGCGGACTTCCTGGTCGGTTTCCCAGTCCTTGAGCGTTGTGATGGGGGTCATGTCGTTCATGGATTGGACCCCTTGAGAGAACCGTCATCATAACCGGACCCGGGCTCGGGTAGCTGGCCGGCGTCGGCCGCGACTTCCCCGCCCTCACCGCCCGGCACGCCGTCGAAGAACTTCCCGATCGCGGCCTCGAGTTCGGCGATCGCGAACGGTTGCCCGCTGGTCTTGGTCAGGCTGTGGGCATCGACATAGAGCTGGTCGCGCAGCACGGTCTTGAACTGGCCGGTGTTCATTTCGGGCACCAGCACCTTGTCGAACCCGCCGAGCAGCGCGCCGAGGTTCCGGGGCAACGGCCAGACGTGGCGGACATGGATGTGGCTGACGGCCAGACCCTGCTGGCGCGCACGGCGCACGGCCTGGTGGATCGGGCCGAACGTGCTGCCCCAGCCGACCACCGCGAGCGTGCCGGTGGCATCGCCCAGCGTGACCTCCTGGTCGGGCACCGCGATGCCGTCGATCTTGGCCTTGCGCGCGTCGGTCATAGCCTGGTGATTGGCCGGGGAGTAGTCGATGTTGCCGGTACCCTCGTGCTTCTCGATCCCGCCGATGCGATGCATCAAGCCCGGCGTGCCGGGCTTGATCCACGGCCGCGCGCCCTTGCCATCGCGCTTGTAGGGCAGCAGTCGATCGCCATCGTTTTTTTCCTGCAGGAATGTTACAGGAAACGGCGCGAACGCATTGGGATCAGGCACTTTCCACGGCTCGGCGGCGTTAGCGATGTAGCCGTCCGTGAGCAGGATAACCGGGGTCATGTACTGGACGGCGATGCGGCACGCCTCGATCGCGACTTCGAACGCGTCGGCCGGGCTGCGCGCCGAAATGACCGGCAGCGGCGCATCACCGTTGCGGCCGTAGACCGCCTGGTAAAGATCGCTCTGTTCGGTCTTGGTGGGAAGGCCGGTCGAGGGACCGCCGCGCTGGCTGTTGACGATCACCAGCGGAAGCTCGGTCATGATCGCGAGCCCCATTGCCTCGGTCTTGAGCGCGATGCCCGGGCCCGACGACGAGGTTACGCCCAGTTGCCCGGCCCAGCTCGCTCCTATGGCGGCGCAGATCGCGGCAATCTCGTCCTCCGCCTGGAAGGTGGTGATGCCGAAGTCCTTGAGCCGCACCAGATGGTGGAGGATCGCCGAGGCCGGCGTGATCGGATACCCGCCAAAGAACATCGGCAGTCCGGCCAGCTGAGCGCCTGCGACTAGCCCCAGTGAAACCGCTTCCGCGCCGGTGATCGTCCGGTACAGGCCAGGCTCGCTCTTGGCAGGAGCGACCGTGACCTGCCGAAGAGGCCCCGAAATCTCCGCCGTCTCGCCGTAGGCATGTCCCGCGTTGAGCGCCGCGACGTTGGCGGCGGCAATCTCAGGCTTGCCCTTGAACTTGGCGTTGAGCCAGTCGATCAGCGGCTGGCGGTCGCGGTCGAACATCCATAGCGCCAGCCCCAGCGTCCACATGTTCTTCGACCGTAACGCATCCTTGTTGCCGAGCCCGAACGGCTTGACCGCCTCGATCGTCAGCGCGCTTATGTCGAAGGCCAGCACGTCCCACTTCGCCAGGCTGCCGTCCTCGATCGGGTTGGTGTCGTACTTGGCTTTGTCGAGGTTGCGGCGGGTGAACTCGCCGGTGTCGACGATGATCAGCCCGCCGGGCTTGAGCGCGCCGACATTGGTCTTGAGCGCCGCCGGGTTCATCGCCACCAGCACATCGGGCGCGTCTCCGGCGGTTTCGATCTCGGTCGAGCCAAAATTGATCTGGAATGCGCTGACGCCGAACAGGGTGCCCTGCGGCGCGCGGATCTCGGCGGGGAAATCGGGGAACGTGGCGAGGTCGTTGCCGGCCAGCGCGGTCGACAGCGTGAACTGCCCGCCGGTCAATTGCATGCCGTCGCCGCTGTCGCCCGCGAAGCGCACCACGACCGCTTCGGGTGCCTGGGTTGCGGCCGGTTCTGCGGCCGTCTGGGTTGCCATGGTCATGTCCTGCCGGCGCTGTGTGCGCGCGTCACTAGCCTAATATGGGCCCGCGACCTAGGTTCCCACAGGGGTGGCGGCAACCAAGTTTTTCTGTCGTTCGGACAATGGCCCGGTTGGATTTTTCCACCGCCATGCCTATCGCCGGTTCATGAGCAAACCCAACGACTTGCCGTACCGCCCGTGCGTGGGTGCGATGATGGTCAACGATCACGGCCAGGTGTTCGTAGGCAAACGAATCGACAACAAGGAAGGCGACTGGTGGCAGATGCCGCAAGGCGGCGTCGATCCCGGCGAAGATCCCGACCTCGCCGTGATCCGCGAACTGGCCGAGGAAGCGGGCGTCCAGGAAAACCAGCTGGCAGTGATTCAGCGGCTTGGGCAGGACCTGTTTTATGAACTGCCGGAAGATTTGATCGGGAAATTATGGAACGGGCGCTACAAGGGCCAGCGCCAGACCTGGTACCTGATCCGCTACACCGGCACTGACGCCGAAATTGTGCTCGACGCCCACTCGCATCCTGAATTTTGCGAATACCGCTGGGTCGATGCCGAGATGCTGCCGGACCTCATCGTCCCGTTCAAACGGCATGTCTATCAAAGCGTTGTGGACGCATTCCGCGACCAGCTGTGAGCTTAGTTTTTGGTCACCACGGGTGATGGGGTGACCGCTTCGGCCGTCAGGACCGCCGCGCGCGGGCCACGTTCCAGCGCGACCGCCAGGTCCTTGGCCTCGGCACAGCCGGTGCCGCAGATCGACCGCAGTTGAGCCAGGTTGCGGCGCGCCTTTTCGACCGCGCCCTTCTCGACCATCGCCTGGCCTTCCCCGGAGATCGCCGCGAGATTGTTCGGCTCACGCGCCAGGGCCAGGCGATAGTAGTGGATCGCCTTGCCCTGCAGGCCTTCATTCCGCGCGGCTTCGGCCAAGTGGAGGTAAACCCGAGTGTAACCCGGATCGACCGCCAGCGCGGCTTCGAATGTCCCGATGGCATCTGCCATCTTGCCCGCGGCGAGCAGCTGTTCGCCGGTCTTCTCGAGCGCCAGCGCCGCCGGATCGGGCTGTTCTGGCGCGCCGTAACCAACGCTGGCGGTGACGCCGGCAAGCAGCGAAAGAGCAACGGCGGCGGGAAAATAACGCATCACGAACTCCTGGATCGCGGACTCGCGGGACTGGCGTCGCCCGGTCATTTGTCCATCGGTTAACACGGCTTAGTTGTCTGTGCGATGAAAAATCCGTCGGTTGCGTCATGGTTTGGGGTAAGGCGAAGTCCCGCACCACGGGCACGCCCAGCCGGCAGCGCGAGCGGCGCGGCGCGCCACCCGGGGTTGTCGGCGAGGAAGGCATCGAACTGCCCTGAGCCTTCCCGATCGAGCAGCGAGCACACGACATAAACCAGCCGGCCGCCCGGCTTCACCAGCGTCGCGGCCAGTTCGAGCAAGCGGCGTTGCAGCGCGATGACTCGGTCGAGCGATTCGTCAGTCAGGCGCCAGCGCGCCTCGGGATTGCGCCGCCAGGTGCCCGTCCCCGAACACGGCGCATCGACCAGCACCGCATTGGCCTTGCCCTGCCAGGCGGCCAGCGCGTCAATTTCTCGCCCGGGATTGAGCAGGATCGTCTCCGCGATAACGGCGCCGGCGCGGGCCGCGCGGGGGCCCAGGCGCCCCAGCCGCCCCCGATCGGTGTCGGCGGCAATGAGAGTGCCCACGTTGTTCATGGCCGCCGCCAGCGCCAGTGTCTTGCCGCCCGCCCCGGCGCACAGATCCATCACGATCTCGCCCGGCCGCGCCGAAACCGCATCGCACGCCAGCTGGCTGCCGCCGTCCTGGACCTCGATCAATCCGTCGCGGTACGCGTCCCACAGCTCCACCGACGTGCCATAGGGCAGGCGCACGCCCTGCGCGCTCGGCAACAACTCCCCCGCGATTGGCAGCGCCAGCGTGGCCCGCCCGGCCTTAAGCGCGTTTACCCGCACGTCGAGCGGCGCGCGGTCGAGCAGCGCCTCAGCCTCCACGCCGGCGATGTCTGAAGCCGCCAATGCTGCTGTCAGCCAGGCGGGCGCCACTCCGCCCTCGGCGATGGGCTCGCCGTCCTCGACCTCGCGCGGACCGTAGCCCGATCCGTCGAACGCCGGCAGCAGCTCGGGATCGCGCTCGGCCAGCCGCAGCATCGCGGCCCGGCCGGTCGGCGGGATCGGCCCGCACGCCCGGATCGCGCGGTACACCAGCTCGCGGATCGCGCGGCGGTCTTTCGAACCGGCAAAGCGACGGGTCTTGAACCAGTCCCCGATCAGCCGGTCAGCAGGCGCGCCCTGGCTCCACGCCGCGTCGACCACATGCTGGACCAGCTCGATTGCCGCCTGGACGCGGGCTGCCGGAGTCACCTTAGCGGATCATCTAACGGGTTGGATAATTCGGCGCCTCGCGCGTGATCGAGACGTCATGGACATGGCTTTCGCTGAGGCCGGCATTGGTGATGCGGATGAACTTGGCCCGCTCTCGCAGCTCGGCGATCGTGGCGGCGCCGGTATAGCCCATCGCGGCCTTGATGCCCCCGACCAGCTGGTGGACTACGTCGCGCGCGGGGCCCTTGTACGGCACCTGGCCCTCGATCCCCTCGGGCACCAGCTTCATCTGATCGGTGATGTCCTGCTGGAAATAGCGGTCGGCGCTGCCTCGGGCCATCGCCCCGACGCTGCCCATGCCGCGGTACGCCTTGTACGCGCGTCCGTGGTACAGGAAGGTCTCGCCCGGCGCTTCCTCGGTCCCTGCGAGAAGCGAGCCGATCATCACCGTCGCGGCGCCGGCGGCAAGCGCCTTGGCGGCATCGCCGCTGGTGCGCACGCCGCCATCGGCGATCACTGGCACATCGCCTGCCGCCGCGGCGGCTTCCATAACTGCGGTCAGTTGCGGCACGCCGACGCCGGCGACGATCCGCGTGGTGCAGATCGAGCCGGGGCCGATCCCGACCTTGACCGCGTCCGCCCCGGCATCGATCAGCGCCCTGGTCGCTTCGCCCGTGGCGACGTTGCCGGCGATCACTTGCACCGAATTGCTGAGCCGCTTGGCCCGCTCGACCGCGCGGGCAACATCGCGGTTGTGGCCGTGCGCGGTATCGACGATGATCACATCGCACTCGGCGTCGATCAGCGCCTCGCTGCGCTCGAAGCCCTTGTCGCCCACGGTGGTCGCGGCGGCTACGCGCAGCCGGCCGCTGCCGTCTTTGGTGGCGTCGGGATTGAGGACCGCCTTTTCCATGTCCTTGACCGTGATCAGCCCCACGCAGCGATAGGCATCGTCGACGACCAGCAGCTTCTCGATCCGCCGCTGGTGGAGCAGGCGCTGCGCTTCCGCCTGGCTGACCCCGTCGCGCACGGTGGCGAGGTTCTCGTGAGTCATCAGTTCGCGCACCGGCTGGCGCGGATTGTCCGCGAACCGCACGTCGCGGTTCGTCAGGATGCCGCACAGCTTGCCGCCCGCGTCGGTCACCGGAATGCCGCTGATGGCATTGTCGCGCATCAGCGCCTGCGCCTCGCCCAGCGTCGCGTCGGGGCTGATCGTGATCGGATTGACGACCATGCCGCTTTCGAACCGCTTGACCCGGCGCACCGCGTCGCACTGCTCCTCGATCGTCAGGTTGCGGTGGAGCACGCCGATCCCGCCCAGCTGAGCCATGACGATCGCCATCTCGGCCTCGGTCACGGTATCCATCGCGGACGAGATGATCGGGTTATTGAGCGGGATCGAGCGCGTCAGGAAAGTGCGCGTGTTGGCCTGACTGGGCACGATGTCGCTCGCTGCCGGCCGCAACAGCACGTCATCGAAGGTCAGGCCGGTCTCGATTTCCATGAATGCCACTTTTCTAACGCCGAGCGATTCGGTGGCGGCCCATGTAACCGCGGTTTGTTGCAGGTGCTAGGGGCGCCGCCATGCTAGGGCCGCAGCACGCGGGAATGGAGGGGGTGGAATGGCACGCATGAGCTTTCGGACCATGAAATTCGCGAAGGTCTATCCCCTGTACGTCCAGAAGGTGGAGCGAAAAGGGAGAACAAAAGACGCTGTCGACGAGGTCACCTGCTGGCTCACCGGCTATGATACGGCCGGGCTACAGGATCAGATCGCTCGCGAAACCGATTTCGAGACCTTCTTTGCCGAAGCGCCGCAACTCAATCCGAACCGCACGATTATCACGGGAATGATCTGCGGGCATCGGGTCGAGGACATCGAAGATCCGGTCGAGCGCAACGTCCGTTACCTCGACAAACTGGTCGACGAAGTCGCGAAGGGCAAGGCGATGGACAAGATCAAGCGTCGCTGATCCTAGCCCAAGAATGCGCCGGAGCGCGGTGTCAGTTGGGCTTTTGCGCGAGCAACGCGGCGCGCAATTGCGCCGCCAGGGGACGCGGTTCGATCGGCTTGCGCAGCAACGCCGCGCCGAAAACCGCACTGTCGATGCGGGCGCGGATGTCGTCGCCCGCATATCCAGTAATGAACAGAACCGGCGCCCATTCCGTCGCGCGAATTCGCGCCGCTGTCGCGACGCCGTCATCACCCGCGCCGAGATTGACATCGCAAATCAGCAGCCCGGGGTGGCGGTCCGCCGCCAGAGCAACCGCTTCGGCGCCGTTGCGGGCCAACCGCACATCGGCAAAGCCCATCTCGACCACCATATCGTGCAGCGTCCAGGCGATCAGGACTTCGTCCTCGACGATCAGGATCGGGGTTTCGAAGGGCAACTCATCGTCGACGGCGCCATGAGCGGGCGCGGGCGGAAGACGCCCTGCCGGTTTATCGGATTGAAGCCGCCACGCGATACATCCGTGCATGATGTCCCCGTAATATCAGCGGGGCGTGAAGCGCAAGGAGAACGTTAAGCCCTCGGGGCTCCAGTCCCATTCGGTGGATCCGCCCAGATCGTGACGTGCGCATTTATCGATCATGCGCGTTCCGAAGCCGGCACGCTGAGGGGTCCCGCCCTCGGTCGCCAGCCGCTCGGTCCAGGTCAACAGCAACGATTCGCCGTCACGCCGCCACGCAATCGACAGTCGGCCCTGCTCTTGCGACAACGCTCCGTACTTGATCGCGTTGGTCAGCAGTTCATAGGCGATCATGCCGACGGTGATCAGGTCGCGTGATCCCAGTTCGACGGGTTCGCCCTGAACTTCGACCTGTTGCCGTGCTCCCGCCAGGGGTTCGATCAGCGCGGCGAACAGGTCCGCCAGCGGTGCGTTTTCCCACCGGACCGACGTAAGCAGCTCGTGGCTGCGTCCAAGGGCCGCAAGTCGGCCGGTAAAAGTCTCGGCAAACTCGCGCGGCGAAGCGGCGTTGCGGGCGGTCAGATGAGCGATACCGGACACCACGCCAAGCAGGTTCTTCACCCGGTGATTGAGCTCGTCGATGAGCAGTTCCTGCGTCCGTTGCGCGTCACGCCGTGCGCTCACGTCGCGCAGGAAACCCATGAACACCGGCTCGCCAAAGTGTTCGGTGTAGGTGATCGACAGTTCGATCGGGATTTCCCGCCCGTCCGCGCACAGCGCCTGGATCTCGATCGTCGTGTCGAGCACCGGACCTTCACCCGTTGCCAGGAAGTGCGCCAGGCCTGCCTCGTGCGCCTCGCGATAACGCAGCGGAATGATCAATTCGCTCATCCGCCGGCCGTGCGCATCGGCCGCGGCGATGCCGAAATGGCGGACTGCCACGTCGTTCCAGCCGCGCACCACGCCGGAGGTATCCATGACGATAACCGCGTCGAGCGCGGTCTTGAGCACGGCGTTGATGCCGTCCAGGTCGATCGATATTCCCCCTGCCATTTGAGGTAATTAGCAGCGCTGGAAGAGCCGTCTAGCAAAACTCGGACCGGGGCGCCGGATCGCTACCCCGCCGTCCACCCGCCATCGATCGTATAGTTGGCGCCGTTGATGTTCTGCGCCTGGTCGCGGCACAGGAACACCGCCAGTGCGGCGACTTCCTCGGGCTGGACGAACTTGCGGGTCGGCTGCTTGGCCAGCAGCACGTCGCTCATCACCTGCTCGCGGGTCATCCCGCGCGCGGCCATGGTGTCGGGGATCTGGTTCTCGACCAGCGGGGTCCACACGTAGCCCGGGCTGATACAGTTGGCGGTCGCGCCGTGCTCGGCCAGTTCAAGTGCCAGAACCTTGGTCAGTCCGGCGATGCCGTGCTTGGCCGCGACATAGGCGATCTTGAACGGGCTGGCGGCGAGCGAGTGGGCGCTGGCGGTGCAGATGATCCGCCCCCATCCCTGCGCTTTCATGTGCGGCACCGCCAGGCGCGCGGTATGGAACGCCGCCGACAGGTTGAGCGCGATGATCGCGTCCCACTTTTCCGGGGGAAATTCCTCGACCGCGGCAACGTGCTGCATGCCCGCGTTGTTGACCAGGATGTCGACCGGCCCGGCCGCCGCCATCATCGCTTCGACGCCGGCGGTCGTGGTCAAATCCCCGGCAGCGTAAGTCGCCCCCAGTTCGCCGCAAAGCTGCTCGATTTCCTCGGCCGCACCAAACCCGTTCAGCACCACGCCTGCGCCCTCGGCCGCGAGGGCCCGTCCGATCGCCAAGCCGATCCCCGATGTCGAACCGGTGACGAGAGCGCGCTTGCCGGAAAGGAACATATCGGCTTTCCTGTGATTGCCTGAACATCAACAGCCAAAGCGTGGCTCCACGGCCGCGTCCAGCCCTAATTCGCAAGGGCGCATACGACCCAAGGGGAAGATCAATGCGGCTCAATCCGTTCAACCCGAACAACATCAGCGTGCGCGGCGGCGGCGGTGGCGGATTTCCCGGCGGAGGTGGCGGACAGCTGGGTTGCGGCGCGATCGTCATCGCGCTGATCGGCGCGCTGGTGTTCGGCATCGACCCGGGGCAGATGCTCGGCACCCTGGAGGGCGCGCAGGTCGGGGCGCCGCAACAGGCCGACACGCGTAGCGTGCAGCAACTATGCGGCCAGAACACGTACGCGACCGAGGCGTGCAACACGCTCGATTCGCTCAACCAGACGTGGGCGCCGCTGTTCCAGCAGGCCAACATCAAGTTCACCGCGCCGACGCTCGAGTTCTACAGCGGGGGGACCCGCTCGGGATGCGGCGCGGCATCCTCGTCGATGGGCCCGTTCTACTGCCCCAACGACCAGACGATCTACATCGACACCAGCTTCTATGACGAGATGCAGCGCAAGCTCGGTACCGGCCCGGGCGACTTCGCGCGCTACTATGTCGTGGCGCACGAATATGGCCACCACGTCCAGGCCATGACCGGCGTCGCGCAGCAGATTTCCAGCGCCCAGCAGCAGAACCCGAATGAAGCCAACGCGTTGTCAGTCCGGCTCGAACTGCAGGCGGACTGCTATGCCGGGGTATGGGCGGGCAAGAACCGCAACCTGATCGAACCGGGGGACTTCGAGGAAGGGATGAAGGCCGCCGGCGCGATCGGCGACGACACACTGACCAAGGGCCGGGTCTCGTCCGACAATTTCACCCACGGCACCAGTCAGCAGCGCATGCAGGCGCTGCGCATGGGCATGCAAGCGGCCGACGACACCGCCTGCGACAAGATCGTGCAGGTCGGCTGAGCCCAATTTCGCCGCGCTCGATCACTGGATTGGCGCGGCCGCTGTCATCCGAGCGGGTGTGGCGCTAGGCTGGCGATATGGAACGCCTCCAGCCCCGTCCGCGCACGCTTGCCGATTGTCACAACATCGCGGATTTCCGTGCGCTGGCGAAGCGTCGCCTGCCGTTTCCAGTGTTTCACTATATCGACGGCGCCGCCGATGACGAGGTTACCAAGGACCGCAACACCACCGCATTCGACGACGCAGACCTGGTGCCCAATGTCCTCGCCGGCGTGGAGCAAGTCGATCCTTCGGTGACGGTTCTGGGAAAGACGACGCGCCTGCCGCTGCTGCTCAGCCCGACCGCGCTGCAGCGGCTGTTCCACTGGCAGGGCGAACGCGCGGTCGCGGCGGCGGCGGAAAAGGCCGGGTTGTGGTTCGGCGTGTCCAGCCTGGCGAGCGTCGGGATCGCGGAGATCGGCGCCAACTACTCCGGCCCCAAGATGCTCCAGTATTACTATCACAAGGACAAGGGCCTCAATTCCGCGCTGCTCGAAATGGCCCGTGCGGCCAGGTTCGATGCGATCACGCTGACGGTCGACACAATCGTCGGCGGTAACCGCGAGCGGTGCCTGCGGACCGGTTTCACCAGCCCGCCGCGGATCACACCGGCCAGCTTCGTGTCCTACGCCACCCGCCCGCGCTGGGCGCTCGACTATTTCCTGCGCGAGAAGTTCTCGCTCCCCAACCTCGAGCAGCATGTCGCGGCAGGATCGAATGTCGCGGCCTCTGTGGCGCAGTATTTCAGCGAGTTCCTCGACCAGTCGCTGGACTGGGCGGCAGCCGAAAAGTTGCGCGACGACTGGGGCGGCAAGTTCGCCCTCAAAGGGATCATGTCGGTGGCCGACGCGCGGCGCGCGGCGGACATGGGCGTGGACGCGATCTTCATCTCCAACCACGGCGGGCGCCAGCTCGACGGCAGCCGCGCGCCGTTCGACCAGTTGGCCGAGATCGTCGACGCCGTCGGCGGGCGGATCGAGGTCATTCTCGACGGCGGCGTGCGCCGCGGGACCCACGTACTCAAGGCGCTCAGCCTGGGGGCGACGGCGGTCTCGGGCGGGCGGCTGTACCTCTACGCGCTCGCGGCGGCAGGCCAGGCTGGGGTCGAGCGGGCCCTGGCCATCCTCGAGGCGGAGATCATCCGCGACATGAAGCTGATGGGCGTCACCCGGATCGACCAGCTCGGCCGAGACAATCTACGCTGGCGCTAGCGCGCTTGCGCGGGGATATTGCCCGTATGATCAAACGAATCGTCCTGTCCCTGGCCGCCCTGATGCTGGCGCCCGCGGCCCACGCGCAGCAGCTGACCGAGGTCATCATCGCCACCCAGCTTGGCGACATTACGGTCGCGTTGGAGACCCAGCGGGCGCCGGTTACGGCGGCCAATTTCCTGCGCTACGTCGATCTCAAGAAGTTCGATGGCACCGCATTCTACCGGGCGATGCGGCTCGACTGGGGCGAGCAGCCCAACGGCCTGATCCAGGGCGGCACGCAGAACGATCCCAAGCGCACCCTCCCACCGGTCGCGCATGAGCGAACCAGCGACACCGGGGTGAAGCATGGGGCAGGCGCGATCTCGATGGCGCGCTACGACCCCGGCACCGCCACCGGCGACTTTTCCATCACGCTTTCGCCCCAGCCCGGGCTCGACGCCGATCCCGCGAGCGCGGATGCCAATACGCGCGAAGGTTATGCCGCGTTCGGCCATGTCACCAAGGGCATGGAGGTTGCGCGCGCGATCTTCGCCGCGCCGACCGATCCCGCGAAGGGCGCGGGTTTCATGAAAGGGCAGATGATCGCGGCGCCAGTCCGGATTATCTCCGTCCGGCGGGCACCACCGGACCAGTCCCCGGCTGCGGCAGCGCGCTAACGGCCGGGCGGCCGACCGGCACGCTGGCTTCTCGTGGAATTTTCGCGTCAAGCGGCGCGAGCCAGCGTTCGACCCCTTCGCCGATGACGACTTGCGGCTCGGACGGTTGCAGTGCGGCGCCGGCTTCCCACCCGGCGATCGTCCGTGCGGCTTCGGACGAGGCGGCCCGCAAGCTCACCGGCTTGCGTAGTGCGTGGTTGACCAGCGCGTCGCCGAAGAACGTCCAGTCGTTGTCCGCCTGGCACCCGAACGAGGTCTTGTCCGCCGCGGCGGCGGTCACGATAGCGGTGTCGCGGGTGGCGAGATAAGGCACGAACACGCCGCTGAAGCAGGCGCTGAGCAGGATCACGCGGCGCGTGATACCCAGTTCGTTGAGCATGCTCCCGAGCCGGTAGGGTGACAGCACGCCGAACCCGGTATCGCCATCGTGATAGACAATCCCTTCCGGTGCGCCGTGGCTGGTCGAGTACAGCACCAGCACGTCTTCGGCCGGGTCGATCAATTCGGCCACTCGCGCCAGCGTCAGGGTCAGCGCGCTGAGCGATCCCTTGGGCAGGTCCGCGACCCGCCCGTCGGGCCCCGCGAGCGTTACGGTGCGGCCCGCCGCCGCATAGCGCCGCGCCAGCACTCGGCCCGCTTCACGCGCCTCGCGGCTGAACACCGGATCGCTGTCGAGCGCGACGGCGACGAGATAGACATCGATCGTGCCTTTGCGCTGCGGCTGAAGCGCGGCGAGCGCCCGATCAAGCTTGCGCCGATCGGCGAGCATTTCGCGCGGCGACCGGCCGCGTACCATCTCCGGGCCGAGCGCATAACTCGCCTGCGCAAGGCCCGGGCTGTCGCCGGTCGTGAGCTCGGGAAACGGAGCGGTGTGCGGCGGCGGCTGCACCGGTTCGCCCGATTGCTGCGCGGCGCCGGGCGAAACCAGCGCTAGTAGCCCGAGCAGTCCACCAAGCGCGCGCCCCATCGTCCCTCCGCGGGCGCACGCTGGGCCGCGCGGCCCCCCGGTGTCAAGAGCGGTTCAGCGCAGCAGGCTGTCGACTCGTTCCATGAGCTCGGTCACCGCAAACGGCTTGGTCAGGACCCGCGTGCCGGGGCCGATGTGGCCGTGGTTGAGCGCCGCGTTCTCGGCATAGCCAGTGATGAACAGGACTTTCAGCCCGGGCCGAAGTTCGCGCGCGCGATCGGCGACCTGACGGCCGTTCATGCCCCCGGGCAGTCCGACATCGGTGACCAGCAAATCGACCTGCCCGGCCGTCTCGAGGAGCGCCAAACCGGATGGGCCGTCACCGGCCTCGACACAGTCGAAGCCCATGTCGATCAGCGCATCGACCACCAGCATGCGTACGATCGGCTCGTCGTCGATTACGAGCACCTTGAGGCCGGCAGCGGCGCTGAATACGGTGGGCGCCAAGCTGTCGACCATCTCGGTCTCCACCTCTCCGAGATGCCGCGGCAGGTAGAGGCACACCATGGTACCCTGGCCCACTTCCGAATAAATCCGCACGTGGCCGTTGCTCTGGCGCGCGAACCCATAGACCATCGACAGGCCCAGCCCGGTCCCTTCGCCGATTGGCTTGGTGGTGAAGAACGGTTCGAAGACCTTTTCGATCACCGCCGGCTCCATCCCGACCCCGGTGTCGCTGACGCACACGGTGACGTATTGCCCTTCGGCAAAGCCACGCTCGCGCGCGATCCGCGCGTCGATCCACTTGTTGGCCGTCTCAATGGTCAAGTTGCCGCCGTCGGGCATGGCATCGCGCGCGTTGATGCACAAATTGAGCAAGGCGTTCTCGAGCTGGTTGGCATCGATCGAGACCGCCCATAGACCGTCGGAGGCCGCGGTTTCGACCGTGATCTCCGGACCGACGGTCCGCCGCACCAGTTCGGCCAGATCGGGCAGCAGGGCGTTGATCACCGTCGGCTGGGGGCTGAGGGTCTGGCGGCGCGCGAACGCCAGCAAGCGGTGCGTGAGCGCGGCCGCCTTTCGCGTCGCGCCTTGCCCAGCGCCGAGGTATTTCTCGACGTCGGTGGTGCGGCCCTGCGCGAGCCGCGTGCCGATCATCTCGAACGAACCCGAAATGCCAGCCAGGAGGTTATTGAAATCATGCGCCAGGCCGCCGGTGAGCTGGCCGATGGCTTCCATCTTCTGTGCCTGGCGCAACTCATCCTGCGCCGCCATGAAGCGGGCTTGCTCCTCGTTCACACGTTGCTCGAGCGTTTGATTGAGATCGCGCAACTCGAGCTCGGCCTGGCGGCGCGCGGTGACGTCTTTGAATAATACGGCGACCTGACGCCTCTCGGGCGGCTCGATGCGAAATGAACTGAGCGATAAATAACGCCCAGTTTCCGTCAGTTCGCGCTCGAAGCGGATCGGCTCGCCGGTTTCGAGGACGCCACGAAAATGCGCGGCCCATTCGTCGGCGGCTTCAGGAGCAACCAGGTCACGCAAGCGCTGGCCAACGACATCAGCAAATCCAGCATTCGGGGCGTAGGCCGCATTGGCCTCGACGTGAACGTAATCGCTCAGCGGTCCGTGCGGCCCGTCGATGAACTCGATGACGCAAAACCCTTCGTCCATCGAATCGAACAGCACGCGGTAACGCCGTTCCTGCTCGGCGCGCTCGGAAACGGCGAGGCGCAAGTCGAGTTGGTCCATGATCTGGCGGGCCACGATCCGCACCATGCGTTGCTGAAGCGGCGACAGCGCGCGCGGCTTGGTGTCGAGCACGCACAGCGTGCCAAGCGGACGGCCTGCGCGGCTTTTGAGGATCGCGCCGGCATAAAAGCGGATATGCGGCGGTCCGGTGACCAGCGGGTTGCATTCGAAGCGCGCATCCTGGGTCGCGTCGGGGACCTCGAGATACTCGTCCTCAAGCAGCGCATGGACGCAAAACGACGTTTCCAGCGGCGTCGAGCGCACCCCGAGCCCGAATTCCGCTTTGAAGAACTGGCGCCCTTCGCCGACGAAATTGATCACTGCCATCGGCACGTCGCACACGTCCGCAACCAGCCGGACCACTTCGTCGAACGCCGTTTCGCGTTCGCTGTCTAGCACGCAATAAGCCGCGAGGTCGGCAAGCCGCAGGCGTTCGCGCTCGGTGGCGGGATCCTCGGTGGTCAATGGTCAGTCCGATCAATCACGGGTCGGCCGTGGTACGGCCGTCCGCAGCATCGGCCGCAAGTTTATCCGCCGCTACCAGCCCCCAATCGCAACATCAATCAAGTCCAACCGCGACGGGCGCCGCGCGTCAGGCGATCGAAAACACGCCCAGGTAAGGCGAATTTAACCAATAGGGGCTTGAACGGGTCACAGGAACTGACGCGTGGCGATCCCGGAAACCCTCCAGGCCGAACAGGCACCCGCCAATCGGCGCAGCGCCGTGCGGCGCAAGCTTCAGCTCGATCTTGCTGGTAAGACCGCGACCGGCGCCGGCGACGTGGCGGTCATCGACTTATCCGTCA
>JBDSUJ010000141.1:0-23316 GCA_039927815.1 Croceibacterium sp.
TCAACGGCTCGAGCTCGCCGAAACCGGTCGAATTGACGATCCCGAACCTGCGATAGAACGCATCGCTGCTAGCGGGACCAGGGCCATTGAAGGTATCGAGCCGCACGCCGCCGATCAGCGTCAGGTGGTCGGTCACTCGCCAGTCGTCCTGGAAAAAGATCGAATAGAGTTCGCGAGTGAACCGGGCCGAAACTTCATAAGGGTCGCCGGTGGACGTGGTATTGACGAACGCTCCTTCGGTCACACCGGGGATAACATTGATCGCGCTTTGGGTCGTGCTGGCGCTGGTGCTGGTGCCCGGCGAAAGCCGGCCGGCGGTGAGGTCGTTGACGTTCTTGAACACCAGCGTGCCGTTGGCGTTGGAGATGAACAGGTTGTTGACCTTGGTCCGGTTTAGTTCGACCCCGAACTTTATTTGGTGAGCGTCGGCATCGTATTTTGCCAGCGCGCGATACTGATCAATATCGGTCTTGAGATCATTGGCCGTGCGCGATTGCCCGGGGCCTACCAGCACGGTCCCGTCGCCCGGCGTCTGCCCGCTCGGGTAAGTGCCGAACGGTGCGTTGTCCACGCCGACGATCAGCCGCAAAATCGGCGCGCCAGACTGTAATTCGCCGCCGCCATAAGGGTCCTGGAGGTCCTGCACGTGAGCGTGGGCGTACCGAAGTTCGGTCGATAGTCGGTCATTCCACTCGGAATAGAGCCGGCCCGAATAATACTGTGAGCGGGTGCCGCTGGTGAAGAAGGAGTTGAGGCCGGCCACCTGAATGTTGGCGCCGCCGGTTGTGAAGTCGTCCGGCTTGAGAGTGGTTTCCTCAAGGTGCTGGTAGGTCGCTTCGAACCGGTGCTTGTCGGTTATCTGGAGGTCGGCGCGCGCGAAATATCTATCGTTGTTGTACGGGCGGCTGGTCACCAGGTCGCCGGTATCGATGCCATAGACGCGCTTGGCCACGTCGCGGATCTGGTTGAACTGTGCGACTGTTATGTTGGCAAACGAATTGGCATAGCCGCCGCCCGACGGGCCGTCGTCCTGGGAAACGCCGGCTTCCTGATGCTCGTAGGCGCCGAACAGGAACAGCCGGTCCTTTATCACCGGGCCGCCCAGACTCGCGCCCCAGCGCTTGTCGGGTTTGATCCGCACCACGGCGATAGGCGCTCCGCGGTCGGTGAGATGGTCTCCGCGCATGTCGGGACCCGAATATTCGAAGAACGCGCTGCCATGATAGCTGTTGCCGCCAGACTTGGTGACGACGTTGATCGCGCAGCCGGTGAACGCACCGTACTCGACGTCGTAGGGCGCGAACTGGACTTGGGTCTCGCGGATCGCGTCGTAAGGCAGCGGGGTCGAGCTGCGTGAGGAGAAGCCGGTGTCGTTGAGGCCGTAGACGTCGCCCTGAGCGAGCCCGTCGACCGTGAAGGCATTGCCACGATCGTTGCCGCCTAGACAAGAAATGCGGTCTTGGCCCGAGCCCGAATCGTCGCGGTCGAGGCTGACCCGCGGGTCTAAGCGAATGATGTCGCGCACATCGCGGTTAAAAGTCGGGGCCGCGGCGAGAATTTCCTGGGTGAAGCTCTGACCCGGGCCGACCGCCAGCTGGGTCACCGTGACTCGCGAGCCGGTGACAACGATCACGCCGCCCCCGCTGGTTAGCGTGAATCCGAGATTAGTCGCGCCCTGCAAGGTTGTCTGGATGCCCTCGAGCGTCTGACCTTCGTAGTTGGGGGCGGACACACTCACAGTGTACGGTCCGCCGGTTGTCAGGTTGGTAGTGGAGAACGATCCACCAGCCTCGGTCATGGTTGTCCGCGCAGCGCCGGTGCGGGTGTCGGTGATGGTGACCGTCGCGCCGCTGATCGGGTTGCCCGAATCGTCGTTCACATTGCCCTGGATGCCGGTGGTGATTTGCTGCGCCGCTGCTGGCGCCGCGGCGAGGCCGCAGGCGAGAGAAAGGCCGGCCGTGCTGGCTGCGAGGAAATACTTGAGTTGCATGATTAACGTCCCGATCCAAGGTGCCCCGACGGCGACCCGGCGCCGAATCGGCTCCAGTCACCGCGCTGATGCCGCTCTAGACAAAGCGGCAAAGCTCCTAAACCGGGGAAGTGTTGCACTTTGCCGACAAATCGAGCGGGCAGGCAGGCAACTTGGGAACTGTGATTTTTTGGGTCTGATTTGCGCGGCGAATTGGAATCTTGTGACAAGAATGAACACCATCCGAGTCATGAATTGTTATTACTCGGTTTCACTCGTGACGAATCGTGCTGCGCTGCGCCATTTATGCCACGCGCTTGGCACGCATTTGAGCAAGCTACCGAGTCTTCGGCCAGCGGCGATAGACGCCACTAACGATTACGTCGGGGGCGGGACAGTCGGCCGGTATTCCGGCTCGACATTGCTCGCAATTCTGATCACCGCTTCCAAAACGTCCGTCAGGTGCAAGTTAACATCGGCGACGTGCAGGACGGTGGATTGCGCGAGCAGGCGGGGGCAGTTGGATATGGTCATGACCGATCGGGTGCACGAGGGCGGCTGTGGTTGCGGCTACGTTCGCTACCGGGTCGAGGGCGAGCCGATCTTCGTCAACAATTGCCACTGCCGGCTGTGCCAGCAACAGACGGGTTCGACTTCGGTGGTGAACGCATTTTTCGAAACCGAACGGCTTACGCTAGTGAAGGGAACGCTAGCCGACCATACCGTTACCACGGGTAGCGGGGGTGCACATGTCATACGGCGGTGCACGCAGTGCGGCACGGCGGTGTGGAGCCATTATCCCCGGCTCGGCGCGTTGGGCGCGGGCCTGCGCGTGGGGACACTCGACGAACCCGGGGCATGTACCCCTGACGCGGTGATCTTTACCACCAGCAAGATGCCTTGGGTGGCTTTGCCCGACGACATTCCGGGGTTTGAAACGACTTATAACCCGTTCGAGTTGCTCCCGCCGGAGCGTTCCGCCAGGCTGCAGGCTCTGATCAACCGTCGGGCCGCCGGAGAAGTCTAAGTCCGATTAGGGGCGACCTTAGGCGGCTGCCTCTTTCTTCTTCCCGTCGCCCGCGACAACGCGGACCGGTTCCTTGCGGCCGTCGACGACGTCCTTATCGACCACAACCTTGCTGACATCGTCCATGCTCGGCAAATCGAACATCGTGTCCAGCAGGATGGCCTCGACAATCGAGCGCAGCCCACGGGCGCCAGTCTTGCGCTTGATCGCCTTGTTGGCGATCGCTTCCAGCGCATCGTCAGTAAACGTCAGGTCGACGTCCTCCAGTTCGAACAGCTTGTGGTACTGTTTGACCAGCGCGTTCTTCGGTTCCTTGAGAATCTGCACCAGCGCTTCGACGTCGAGATCGTGAAGCGTCGCGATCACTGGCAAGCGTCCGACGAATTCCGGGATCAGCCCGAACTTGAGCAAGTCCTCGGGTTCGCACTTCTGGAGCATTTCACCGACACGAGCCTGCAGCGGATCGTCGATATGCGCGCCGAACCCGATCGAACGCTTCTGCAGGCGGTCGCCGATTATCTTTTCGAGCCCCGCGAAGGCGCCGCCGCAAATGAACAGTATGTTGGTCGTATCGACCTGAAGAAATTCCTGCTGCGGATGCTTGCGTCCGCCCTGCGGCGGGACGCTGGCGGTTGTACCTTCCATCAACTTGAGCAGCGCCTGCTGCACGCCTTCGCCACTGACGTCGCGGGTAATCGAGGGATTTTCGGCCTTGCGGGTGATCTTGTCGATCTCGTCGATGTAGACGATTCCATGCTGCGCCTTTTCGACGTTGTAGTCGGACGACTGAAGCAGCTTCAGGATGATGTTCTCGACATCCTCGCCGACATAGCCGGCCTCCGTCAGAGTGGTCGCATCCGCCATCGTGAACGGCACGTCAAACGTGCGCGCGAGGGTCTGGGCGAGCAGGGTCTTGCCGCTGCCGGTCGGTCCGATCAGCAGGATGTTGGACTTCGCCAGCTCGACATCACCGGATTTGCCGGAGTGCTTGAGCCGCTTGTAGTGATTGTGAACTGCGACAGACAGCACGCGCTTGGCGCGATCCTGGCCGATGACGTAATCATTCAGAGTACCGCAAATCTCGCGCGGAGTGGCGATGCCGCCATCGCGCTTGCCGGCGAGACCGCCCTTGGTCTCCTCGCGGATGATGTCGTTGCACAGCTCAACACATTCGTCGCAGATAAACACCGTTGGACCGGCGATAAGCTTGCGTACTTCGTGCTGCGATTTGCCGCAAAAGCTGCAGTAAAGGGTGCTTTTGCTGTCGGATCCGCTCAGTTTCGTCATCTAGCTCTCGTCCTGGCCCCCGCGCGACCCCGTCGGGAATCGCCCGCGGACTGTAACCACGGGGCGTTCAATATCAATTACGACCTCACTACAACTCCCGGCTTGCTCCAGCCTGAAGAGGGAAGGTTGCCAAAATGCTACACTTTCAGGGACCGACAAGCGCGCGGACTTAGTCCGGCGCGCCGCCTGACCCGGAGTCCTTGTTGCGCTCCTCATCCGTTGGGCGATGCGCGAACACTTTGTCGACGATCCCGAACTTGAGAGCTTCATCGGCCTCGAGGAAAGTGTCGCGGTCCATCGCTTTCTCGATTTCGGTCAAGGTCTTGCCGGTGTATTCGACGTACAGATCGTTCATGCGCTTGCGGATGCGCAGGATCTCGCGCGCCTGGATCTCGATGTCGCTGGCCATGCCGCGCGCGCCGCCCGAAGGCTGATGGACCATAATTCGCGCATTGGGCAAGGCCACGCGCATTCCGGGCTCACCGGCGGCCAGCAGGAAGCTGCCCATCGAAGCGGCCTGGCCCACGCACACAGTACGGACCTTTGGTTTGATATATTGCATGGTGTCGTGGATCGCCATTCCGGCAGTGACCGCGCCGCCGGGCGAGTTGATATACATGCTGATGTCCTGGCTGTTCTCGCTTTCGAGGAACAACAGCTGGGCTACGATCAGCGAGGCCATGTGGTCCTCTACTTCGCCAGTAATGAACACGATCCGCTCGCGCAGCAGGCGGCTGAAAATATCGAAGCTGCGTTCGCCGCGGCTGGTGCTTTCCACCACCACGGGCACCAGGGCGCCGGTCACCGGGTCGTGCGTGAATTTTCCTTGGGCGCCGGAGCCGCCGAACAAGTCAAACATGGGGATCCTTCCGTCTTTTTTATCGGTGCCTATGTCGCGCCTCGGCGCTGCTTGTTCAAGGGCGACTAGGAGCAGGCGCACGGCGGGACCCTTAGATATGGGGCTTGCATTGATTCTCGGCGCGGTAGTTCGACCCCTAAGCCCTGACAGCAGGACGGCCTACAAGCCCTGTCGAACGATTATGCTGAACCCTTGCGACCTGTGACAATCGGTTACTTGTGATGTTTTGTAACGTCCCGTAGCGCGGGTCGAACTTTGTCAACGGCTCGTTGCGATTGGAGAGACGCGATGCGGGCCCTGGCACTGCATACGAGATGCATGATGCTGGCGCTCGGGTCGCTGGCTGCGCCTGCGCTCGCTCAGCAAGCCTCGCCTCCGGCTGACGCGCTGCCTGTGTCCACTCCGGTCATCGCGCCCGCAACGACCGGGGATGCGCCGCCGCCGGTGGGTTCGATGGAGCCATCCGATCCCCAGACTGAGCCGCTGCTACCGGCGGAACAGGCGCCCGGTACCGGTCAGCGCACCGTGTATACTCCGGCCGACTTCACTCGCTTTGCGCCTCGCAACGCGTTGCAGATGCTGCAGAATGTGCCCGGGTTCCGCGTCGAGTCAGAAAGCCAGGAACGCGGCTTGGGACAAGCGTCGGGCAATGTCCTGATCAATGGACAGCGCCCGTCGAGCAAGTCGGATTCGATCAACTCCTTGCTAAGCCGCGTTCCTGCCGCGAACGTGGTGCGCATTGAGATCGTCGACGGCTCAACGCTCAACATACCGGGATTGTCGGGTCAGGTTGCCAATGTGATCACACGATCGGGCGGTGTGCGCGGGCGCTTCGAATGGCGTCCCCAGGTCCCGCTCGGCGGGCCGGCTCCGCTCCGGTGGAGCCAGGGCGACGCATCGGTCTCGGGCAAAGCCGGGCGGCTCGACTACTCAGTCGCGGTGCGCAACGAATCTTTCTACAACGGTTCGGAAGGGCCGAGCCTGATCGTCGCCAATGGCGTTTCCGACCCGCGCTTCAACACAACCCGGTCGACGCTTGACTCACCCAAGCTGAGCGCCACCTTACGCTATGACTTGGGCGGAACCGCGCGGGCCAACCTGGACATTTCCGGCGGCTTCAAAATTCAGCGCTCCGATGAGCTGGAGAGCCGCACCCTCTCGAATCTCCCGGCATTTCTCAAAAGTGTCGATTCGGGAAATGATGGACATAATTACGAGGTCAGCGGCGACGTTGAATTTCCTGTCGGCCCCGGGCGCCTGAAGCTGATCGCGCTCGACAGCGCCGAACACGGCGACTTTTCAACGGAATCACGTTTCAGCAATGCGGGCCGTAACGATACCGGCAGTCAGTTTTTGAAAGGGAGCGACGAGGGCGAGCGGATCGCGCGGGGAGAGTATCGCTGGCGCATGTTCGGAGGAGACGCGCAGCTATCCTTCGAAGGCGCTTTCAACCGGCTGGACAACGTCGCTTCGTTATTCACACTCAACACGGCGGGGGAGTTCGTCGAGTTGCCGTTCCCCGCGGGCACCGGCGGCGTGCGAGAGGCACGGTATGAGAGCATTCTGTCGTATAGCCGAAGTTTGAACAGCCACTTGTCGTTGCAGGTCGCTGGTGGGGCCGAATATTCCAAAATCTCGCAAACAGGTTCGAACGCCTTGGCGCGAGCTTTCAAACGTCCAAAAGGATCGCTGACGCTGGCGTGGGCGGCCGGCGACAAACTCGACGTTTCACTGCGCGCCGCACGAAAAGTCGGGCAGCTTAACTTTAGCGATTTCCTCGCCTCGGTTAGCCTCACCGATGGCAACGCAAACGCTGGCAACAATGAATTGCGTCCACCGCAATCGTGGGAGTTCGAACTCGAAGTGTCGCGCAACTTCGGGGCGTGGGGCTCGGCCACGGCTAAGCTGTTCCACTACCTGATCGAGGATTACGTGACGATCATTCCGATCGTTCGCGGGACCAGCATCGGCGAATCGCGAGGAAATGTTCCGACTGCGACCGACACCGGCATCAACCTCAACGCCACCTTGCGGCTCGATCCGATCGGCATGAAGGGGGCCAAGTTTGATGTGCGGGCGCTGGTCGACCGTTCGCGCCTGGTGGACCCGGTCAGCGGGCTTGACCGCGGGTTTGACCGCGCCAAGGCGAGGGAGTTACAGGTCGATTTCCGATACGATATCCCCAAGACAGATTGGGCCTGGGGCGCCACCTACCGAAATTCCGTTTTCCTCCCGTATTACAGGGTCACCGAACAGGGCTTCGACTACAGCTTGGCGAGGTTCGCGGCGGTGTTTATTGAAAACAAGGACGTTTTTGGGCTCACCCTCAACGTGCGCGCCGCAAATCTGTTCAACGCTCCATCGATCCTCGACCGGTCGGTATACGGAGGGCCGAGGACCACCGCCGGTGTGCTGTTCACCGAGCGCCGTGATCGCCGTTCCGGCCGCATTCTCCAGGCGACTGTCTCGGGGAGCTTTTAAGCCAATCTGTTAGACTGCCGCTGCTCGTTATTTCGTTTTGACAACAGTCTTCTTGGCCGGCGCAGGTTTGCCCTCCGCGGCCTTCTTGGTTGCTGTCGCCGCTTTCTTTGCCGGGGTCTTGGCAGCCAGCTTGGCACTCTTGACCGGCGGCTTTTCAGCCGGCGCATCGACCTTTGCGGCAGGCTTGCCTGCCGTGGCCGGGGCCTTGCCCTTGGCCCGGACAGGCCTCTTCTTGGCCGACTTCTCGGCCTCGGCCTGGGCGTCGAGGTCTTCGCCCGCCTCGATTGCCGCTTCGAGTTCCGCGCGGGTTACCTGCCGTTCGGTCACGTCGGCCTTGTCGAACAGGAAGTCGACCACCTTGTCCTCGTACAGCGGCGCACGAATTTGGGCCTGGGCCATCGCGTCGGCGCGGACATATTCGATGAATCGCTCGCGATCCTCGGCGCGATATTGCTGCGCTGCCTGCTGTACCAGCATACCCATTTCCTGATTGCTGACTTCAACCCCGTTGCTCTGCCCAATTTCCGACAGCAGCAGGCCAAGGCGCACACGGCGCTCGGCAATGCGGCGGTAATCATCTTTCTCTGCCTCGATCTCTGCGCGGGCGGCGGCCGGATCGTCCTCATTGGCGATCTCGTTTTCAAGCTGCTGCCAAATCTGCTCGAACTCGGCCTCGACCATCGTTTGCGGCACATCGAAGTGATGACTGGCGGCGAGCCGGTCGAGCAACTGGCGCTTCATCTGGGTACGCGTAAGACCGGCGGTTTCCTGTTCAAGCTGACCGCGGATCAGTTCGTTCAGTTTGTCGAGGCTCTCGAGGCCCAGCGACTTGGCGAACTCTTCGTTCACAACGGTCTCGCCCTCGATCTTGACCGAATGCACGGTCACGTCGAATTCGGCGTCCCTGCCCTTCAGGTTGTCAGCGGCATAGTCGGCGGGGAAGGAGACCTTTAGGGTCTTCGCGTCGCCGGCCTTCACACCGACCAGTTGCTCTTCGAAGCCGGGGATAAACTGGCCGGAGCCAAGCAATAGGTTGGCGCCTTCCGCTTTGCCGCCGTCGAACTCCACGCCGCCAACGCGGCCGAGGAAATCGATCACCAGCTGATCGCCGTTGACCGCCTTTCTGGATTTGGGCGCGTCATGGTAGGTTTTCTGGCCCTCGGCGATGCGGCCGAGAGCATCGGCGACGGCGTCGTCGGTGACTGCAACCGTCAGCTTCTCCAGCTTCATCCCGTCGACTTGCGGGGCCTCGATGTCAGGTAGCACTTCGAGTTCGACGGTCAGCTCGGCATCCTTGCCGGCTTCGTACCCCTCGGCCAGATCGACTTTGGGTTGCAGCGCCGGGCGTAGCCGCATCTCGCGCATCAGTTCATCGATCGATTCACGCAGACTTGCATTGAAGGCATCTGAATGCAGCGATTCGCCGTGCATCTTGCGGATCAGGTTTGCCGGAACCTTGCCCGGACGGAAACCGGGCATCCGGACTTGCGGCGCCACTTTCTGGACCTCCGCGGCGATCCGGGCCTCGATATCCTTGGCCGGGATGGTCACGGAATAGGCCCGCTTGAGCCCTTGGTTGGCGGTTTCCTTGATCTGCATTCAACTAGCCTTTTGAACTGGCGGCCGAACCCAAGGTGCCAGGGAACTGGTGCGGGCGAAGGGACTCGAACCCCCACATCTTGCGATACTGGAACCTAAATCCAGCGCGTCTACCAGTTCCGCCACGCCCGCGGCCCGACGACTTTGCAGGCATGGCACCTGCGAAACGAAGGCGCCGCCCATAAGGCCTGGCGGCACATCCCGCAATGCCCGAGATGGAGGTGGAACGCATCGTGGGCGCGGCGCGTTTCGACTACTAGACAAAGGACATTTGCGATGACCTTCAGCGAATACGCCAACGATGACTACAGCCGCCCGCACGTGCCACCGGCAACCCCGCCGGTTATCGCCGGCGCGGCCGATGCGCATGACGCGGCCACGTTAGCCAATGACAACGGGGACAGCGATTCAACCGGTTCACGGCTGGCGTCGTTCGATCGCTCGGCCGAAGACGCACAGTTATTTTCGAGCGGCGGCGACACCGTCGAGCCGGGCAAGCAGCCCGACGAGGTCGTGCCCGATCGTGGGGACACGGATCTGCCGGGGAACACCCCCGACGAGGTGGCACCAGGCCAAGGCGATTTCGCTGAACCGATGAGCACACCCGAGGAAATGCCCGCCCAGCCCGAGATGCCGATGGAAGCGCCAGCGCCGGATTGATTTTGTCTCCGCCGCGTGCGAGCGGCATGGCGATGACTGTCGATGATCCCGCGCCCGAGGCCAGTTTGGGCGGCAACACGCCGCCGGACCGGTTGTCGCTCGATGCCTCGAGCACTTATTTTGATGCTGACAAGCTGAGGCGCGGAATCGGTATCCGGTTCAAGGATGTCGTCCGCCACAATGTCGAGGAATACTCGGTCTCGGAAGGCTGGGTAAGGGTGCAGGCCGGCAAGGCGATGGACCGCCGTGGCCGCCCGCTTACGATCAAGCTCAGTGGTCCCGTCGAAGCGTGGTACGAGGATCTCGGCGAAAGCGCGCCGGTCGCTCGCAAATCGTAGCGCATGATCCACGTCCTGATTGTTGTGTTTGTGATTGCCTATCTGGCGATCGCGTTGGAACAGCCGCTCAAGACTAACAAGTCCGCCGTCGCGCTGGTCGGGGCGGCGGTGTTGTGGGCCGTCTATGCCACCGCTACCGGCAATCCCGAACGGGTCGACGAAGAGCTCAACCATTCGCTGGTTGCGACCGCGCAAATCGTGTTTTTCCTGCTCGGCGCGATGGCCGTAGTGGAGATAATCGACGCTCACGACGGGTTCGAGATCATCACTTCGCGCTTGCGTGCGCGGACCGTAGGCTCGCTGACACTGATCATTAGCGTTGTGACGTTCTTCCTCAGTGCGGTCCTCGACAACCTGACAACCGCGATCGTGGTGGTGTCGCTCGGCAAGCACCTGCTCAAGGATCAAAATGATCGTCTGATGCTCGCTGGCATGACGGTCATCGCGGCCAATGCTGGAGGTGCGTGGTCGCCCATCGGCGATGTCACCACCACGATGTTGTGGATCGGCGGTCAGGTCTCGGCCGAGGCCATTATCACGCGCCTGTTCGTCCCGTCGCTGGTGGCCATGCTCGTGCCGTTGGCAATCGTAACCTGGCAGCTGCGGGGCAAGCCCGTCGTCGCCCCCGACTCCAGGGCCGAGAGCGAACGAGCGGGGACAGCGTCGAGCTTTGAAAAGGTGCTGATGTTCGGGCTTGGCCTTGGTGCGCTGCTGGCTGTGCCGGCGTTCAAGGCGATCACCCATTTGCCGCCGTTTCTGGGCGTCTTGCTGGGACTGGGTGTCATCTGGATCGTGAGCGACGTTCTGCGGCGTACCAAACCGAGGGTGGAGCAGCATGTCACCATCGCCCACGTTCTCAGCCGTATCGATCTTTCGGCTATCGTCTTCTTCATTGGCATCCTGCTGGCCGTGGCAACGCTCGAGCACGCGGGTGCACTCACGGCCTTGGCTCGGTGGCTCGACGCGGTTTTCGGCCGGGTCGACCTGATCGTGCTGGTCATCGGCCTGGTCAGTGCAGTGGTCGACAACGTGCCGATGGTCGCAGCGGCGATGGGCATGTACGACTTGCAGACGTACCCGCCCGACAGCTTCCTGTGGGAGTTCATGGCTTATTGCGCGGGCACCGGCGGATCGTTGCTGATTATTGGATCGGCAGCGGGCGTCGCGGCGATGGGAATCGAGAAGATCGACTTCGTCTGGTATCTTAAGCGATTCAGTCCGCTGGCGATGGCCGGCTACTTGTCAGGGGCGGGCGTATACATTGCCCAAGCGGCGATCATAAGCTGAACCGGCCCCCAATCCGGCAGTTGCCTTTTGGAGACAACGGGTTAGCTAGTATTACGTAAAATTGTTACATAATGGGGGCGCATGGGGCATTTTACGCCGCTCGAATGGCTGGCGGTGGTCGAGCACGAGCTGCTGCTGTTCGCGGCGGTGTTCTTCGTCCTGGGCTGCCTCGATGAGCTGGCTGTCGATCTGTGTTATGGGTGGCTGCGCGCAACCGGACGCGTGCGGACGTGGCGCATTGAGCGCGACGAAGCGCGAAACCGAGTTCTGGCGGGCCCGGCGGCGGTGTTCATTCCAGCATGGCGTGAAGACCAGGTCATCGAATATACAATTGCCCATGCGCGGTTGGCCTGGCCGAACCCGCAGTTGCGAATCTACGTCGGCTGCTATCGAAATGACCCGGCGACGCTGGACGCCATTATCCGTGGGGCGGGGGGTGATCGTCGGGTCCGGCTGGTGGTGCACGGTCGCGACGGACCCTCCACCAAGGCCGACTGCCTCAATCGGCTTTATGAGGCGCTGGAACTCGACGAGCGCCGCGAGCAGCGTGAATTCCGCGCCATCGTGCTGCACGACGCTGAGGATATGGTCGATCCAGCGGCGCTCGGCCTTATGGATCGCGCGATTGACGACGCTGATTTCGTGCAGATTCCCGTCCTGCCCGAACCGCAAGTAAACTCGCGATGGATCGGCAGCCACTACTGCGCGGAATTTGCCGAGGCCCATGCCAAAGCCATGGTCGTGCGTGGTGCCTTAGGCGCCGCGCTTCCGGCGGCCGGCGTCGGGTGTTGCTTTGCCCGGCCGATGCTGCGGCGCATTGCGCATGCGATGGGTGCCGTCGGGCCCTTTTCGGTCGAGTCGCTGACCGAGGATTACGAACTTGGACTGCGCATCCGGGAAGCCGGAGGGCGTGCGCGGTTCCTGCGCGTCCGCGGGGAGGACGGGCGGCTGGTGGCCACGCGCGCGTGTTTTCCGGCGCAGGTCGACCAGGCGGTGCGGCAAAAGGCGCGCTGGGTCCATGGCATCGCTTTGCAGGGCTGGGACCGCATGGGGTGGGGCGGCTCTCTAGCTGACCGCTGGATGCGATTGCGCGACCGTCGTGGACCGCTGACCGCGCTGATCCTGTTTGTGGGTTATGTCCTCGTGGTCCTCGGCTCGCCGTTGGTGGTTCTTGATGCTGTCGGCTTGGCACGACAGCCAAGGCTCGAGCCGGTGCTCTTGGTCATGCTGACCGTTAATTTCGGCAGCTTCTTGTGGCGGGCGTTGATGCGGGCTGCGTTCACTGCGCGCGAGTATGGCCTAGCCGAAGGTGCGCGGGCGGTCTTGCGGATTCCGGTCACCAACATCATCGCGATCATGGCAGCACGCCATGCGCTCGCCGCATACGTCCGGACGTTACGCGGGGGTGCGCTGCGGTGGGACAAGACCTTCCATCATGCACTGCCGGAGGCGATTTACGTCGGCAAGCACAGCACATGAGCGAACGCGCGGCCTTTCGTGGCCAGCCATTGCTGTTGCTGGGCGGCCTGCTGGCGGCATGGGTGGGTTTGCGAGCGACCACTTGGCAAGCCCCCTTCGATCTGCCCGTCCCACCGGCGATGGCGGGGGCCCTCGTTCCGGCGCACACCGCAGCGGAGCCGTCGTCTAGCGCGCGTGCCGAGAGTTCCGTCGTACGCCCTGCGCAGCATGATCTCGCGGCGGCATCATCTCTAAAGGCGCGCCCACGAAGCGAGCCCGAAGAACAGCTGGCGACCTCGCTCGGCGGGTCCGAGGTTCAGGCGGGTTCCTCAGTGCCACCAGGCGCGGCGATCGGACAGGGCGTGAAGTTGCTATCCGAGAAAGCACCGATGGAAGTTCCGTCAGCGCTTTTGACACAGTTGGATGGTCCAAGTTCAATCCCGCCGGGCGGCTCGCTCGCGGCGCCGATCCCATTTCAGCCGCAGCAGACAACGCGATCGAGCACCCGCTGGTCGGCAGACGGATGGCTATTGTGGCGCGCAGACAGCGCCGCGCCGCTTTCCATCGGTCAGCCGAGTTATGGCCGAAGCCAGGTTGGCGCAGTGCTACGCTATCGCCTCGCCGACGGGGCCACGCGTCCGCAGGCCTACGCGCGGTTCAGTTCGGCACTCTCCGGGCCGCGCGAACGTGAAGTCGCGGTCGGCCTGTCCGCGCGCCCGCTCGCGTCGGTGCCGGTCCGTCTCGCGGCGGAGGCGCGTGTAAGCGAGACAACTCAAGGCACCGAGGTTCGGCCCGAGGTCTTTGCGGTGACAGAGCTACCGGCGGTCCGTCTGCCGCTGGGATTTCGCGGCGAGGCGTACGCCCAGGTCGGCTATGTCGGAGGTGCGTTCGCGACCGCGTTCGTCGATGGACAGGCACGTATTGATCGCCAGTTGCTTGGCGCTGGCGACGCGGAACTGCGCGCCGGCGCGGGCACATGGGGCGGCGCGCAGAACGATGTGTCCCGGCTCGACGTGGGACCGACGGCTGCCCTCGATGTCCGCCTGGGCGCCACCCGGGCACGCGTCGCGGTCGATTACCGCTTTCGCGTCGCCGGCGATGCGGCGCCCGCCAACGGTCCCGCGCTGACGCTTTCTGCGGGTTTCTAGGCCGCCCAACTTCAATACCCGGCCAGCTTGCGTTACCGCACGGCATGGACGTCTACCTTCCCATCGCAAATTTGGCGGTCAACGGACTGGTCATTGTCCTGCTCGGCGCGGGAACAGGCATCTTGTCGGGTGTGTTCGGCGTCGGCGGTGGTTTCCTGACCACGCCGCTGCTGATCTTCTACGGGGTGCCGCCAACCGTCGCAGCCGCCTCGGCGGCAAGCCAGGTCACCGGGGCGAGTGTATCGGGCGTGTTCGCGCATAGCCGCCACGGCGGGGTCGACTACCAGCTCGGCGCGGTCAGCGTGGTCGGCGGCGTTATCGGAGCCGCGATTGGCGCGGTCCTGTTCAAGCTGCTGCAGGCGTGGGGACAGATCGACACCGTCATCAGCATTCTTTACGTCGTGCTGCTTGGCACAATCGGGTCGCTGATGGGGCGCGAGAGCCTGCAGGCGCTCGGCCGCCTGCCGGGTCAGCGTGCCCGACCGGCCAAGCGACGCCATCACCCACTTGTCGCAAGCCTGCCGCTGCGCTGGAGGTTCTATCGCTCGGGCCTGTACATCTCGCCCCTTGCGCCACTGCTGCTGGGGGTGGCCACCGGCATCCTGACGATGCTGATGGGCGTGGGCGGCGGCTTCATACTGGTGCCAGCGATGCTCTACGTCCTGGGTATGAGTGCGAACGTGGTGGTCGGCACATCGCTGTTCCAAATCCTGTTCGTGACCATGGCGAGCACCATGATGCATGCGCTGACCACCAAGGCGGTCGACATGGTCCTGGCCGGTCTGCTCTTGCTTGGCTCGGTCATCGGCGCCCAGATCGGTACGCGCATCGCGCAGTCGGCGAAGCCGGAACTGCTGCGCCTTATTCTGGCAGCAATTGTGCTGGCCGTCGCGCTGCGAATGGCGTTCGGCCTCGGCGTGCGGCCCGATGAAGTGTATACGGTCCTGCCGCTGTGAAGCGGGTCCTGCTGGCGCTGCTGGCGTTTGCGACGCTGACCGCCCAGCGCGAGCCGATCCTGGTGCCGGAAGTTTCCCAGCACGAAATACAGGTCCGCCAGGGCTTTACCGGGACCGAAATGCTGCTGTTCGGCGCTATTCTCGATCCGAGCGGCCGGCCGGTAGGCCAGGGTTATGACATCGTGGTGGTTCTCAAGGGGCCGACCCAGCCGATCTTGCTACGCGAAAAAGCCAAGAAATTTGGCATCTGGCTCAATGCCGACAGCACCGCCTTCCGTTCCGCTCCGTCGTATTTCGCGGTCGCGAGTTCGCGGCCGATCAGGGACATTGTCGACGATCGCACAGCCGCGATCTACGAACTGGGGCTCGACTTTCTCCAGCTGTCGCCGACCGGCGCCATCAATCCGCAAGAACAGACGCGCTTCACCAGCGGGCTGGTCGATCTGATGCGGCGCCAGAAGCTTTACCAGGAAGACGGTCACGGGGTGAAGATCAGCAACGGGGTGCTTTACCAGGCCCGCATCGCGGTGCCGTCGAACGTGGTGACAGGCCGCTACACCGCCGAGACCTTCGCGATTGCCGGGGGCCGCGTGATCGCCTCGGCCATCGCCGAAGTCGAAGTGAAGAAGACCGGGTTCGAGCGTCTGATCGCGCGCGAGGCGGAGGAATCCTCGTTCCTGTATGGCCTGTTCGCGGTGCTGATGTCGGCCTTTATGGGCTGGGTCGCCGGGCGCCTGTTCGCATTGGTTTGAATGCCAGCGTTGACGCGTTCTTAACCGTGTCGGGGCTAGTTTTGCGGCGCCCTTCACGGTTGCGAGCGACACCACAAAATGAACGACATGCCCCGGCACCAATTCCCGACGTTCAATCCGGCGGACGAGCCTGGCGCGGTGCCCCCGCGGCCGGCGCCAGCGGGCGGGTTCGATAACGCGCTCCAGCCGATCGGCGTGGTGCTCGAGATCGCTGGGTCGGGCTCGCAGATCGCAATCGATCTGCTGCGCCTGAACGAATGCGTGGAGGATTCCGATCCGGCGGTCCAGCAGGCCGGTCAGGTGGGTAGCCAGGTCAAGATCAAGGTCGCCGACGGGTGGCTGCTCGCCAGCGTGCGCAACCAGAAACAGGACCGCCGCGCAGGCGACGGCAACGCTATTCTCGCCAATATCGATTTCATGGGCGAAGGCCGCGAGGAGAAGCTGACCGGGCGCATCCCCAGCTTCCGCCGCGGCGTGACCCGTTACCCGATACCCGGTGCGCTGGTCTACCCGGCGACGAGCGAGGATTTGCGGCAGATTTACGCCTCCGACGGCCGCAGCTCGGTCCAGATCGGGACCGTCTATCCGACGACCGACATTCGCGCCGGGCTGTATGTCGATGCGATGCTGGGCAAGCATTTCGCGCTGCTCGGCTCGACCGGCACCGGCAAGTCGACCAGCGCCGCGCTGATCCTGCACCGCATCTGCGAAGCCGCGCCGCACGGCCACATCCTGATGATCGACCCGCACGGCGAGTATTCGGCGGCGTTCAAGAATACCGGCACGATCTTCGATGTCGGCAATCTCAACATGCCGTACTGGCTGATGAACTTCGAGGAGCACTGCGAAGTGTTCCTGACGACCAGCGGCAACGACGGGCAGGAGGATGCCGACATCCTCGCCAAGTGCCTCCTCAAGGCGCGCAGCAAGAACCGGCTGGCGGAATCGCTCGGCAAGATCACCGTCGATTCGCCGATCCCGTACCTCCTCAGCGACCTCACCAACATGATCCAGGACGAGGCGGGCCGGCTCGACAAGGCGACGTCGAGCGCGCCGTATATGCGGCTCAAAACCAAGATCGAGGAAATCAAAAGCGATCCCCGCTATCAGTTCATGTTCTCGGGCATGCTGGTCGGCGACACGATGGCCGACTTCATCGGTAAGATCTTCCGCATGCCGAGCGACGGCAAGCCGATCGCGATCATCGACGTTTCGGGCGTGCCGTCGGACATCACCTCGACCGTCGTCGCGGTGCTCAGCCGGATGGTGTTCGACTTCGCGATCTGGGGCCGCGAGGAGAAGACCCGCCCGATCCTGTTGGTGTGCGAGGAAGCGCATCGCTACGTACCCAACGAGAAGAACGCCGACGGCAGCTCGGTCGGGCGCATCCTCAGCCGCATCGCCAAGGAAGGCCGCAAATACGGCATCAGCCTCGGCCTGATTACACAGCGCCCGTCGGACCTGGCGGAAGGCGTGCTCAGCCAGTGCGGCACGATCATCTCGATGCGGCTCAACAACGACCGCGACCAGGCTTTCGTCAAGGCAGCGATGCCCGAGGGCGCGCGCGGTTTCCTCGATTCGATCCCCGCGCTGCGCAACCGCGAGTGCATCATCTGCGGCGAAGGCGTGGCGATCCCGATCCGCGTGGCGTTCGACGCGCTCGAGGAATCGAAGCGCCCGGCGTCCGAGGATCCCAGCTTCACCGAACTGTGGTGCGAGAGCGGCGGCGAGGAGGAGCGTGTCCAGCGCACCGTCGCGCGGTGGCGCGCGCAGGGCAAGTAAGCCGCTAGACGTCGGGCACCATGCGCCCGGCCGGCTCGCCGTCGGTGTGCGATTGCTCGGCGGCTTCCTCGCTCGTCTCCGGCATCGCGTGGCGGCGCCAGCCGGAATAGCGATAGAACCCCCACCCGAGCGCCAGCGCGGCGACCGATCCCACCGGGAACGACCACCAGATCGCGTCGGACCCGATCGCTGGATAGGCGAAGTAGTAGAATCCCAGCCGCACTGGATATAGCGCCACGCCGATGATCATCAGCGGGATCCACACCGCCCCGCCGGCGCGCATCGTGGCCGAGAACACCATTGTCACCCCGAACACCATGAAGCTCCACCCGGCGAGCATCTGGATATGGCGCGCCAGCGGCACCGCGGCGCTGTCCGGGCCGAGGAACAGCACCAGCGCGGCGCGGTCGAACACCAGCAACAGCACCGTGAGGACCCCGGTCATCAGGAAATTCACCAGCACCCCGGCGCGGGTGATCTGGTCGAGCCGGTCCCATTTCTTGGCCCCGATGAACTGCGCTGCCATCGCGCTGACCGCGCCGCCGATCGCCATCGCGGGCATCTGGATATACGTGAACAGCTGCATCGCCGCGGCGTAGGCGGCGGTCATCAGCAGGCCTTCGCGGTTGACCAGCCCGACGATGATGATCCCCGCGGCGCTCATCACCAGCATCTGCGCGCCCATCGGGATGCCCTTGGTCACGATGAAGCCCATCTCCTCGCGGGTCGGCTTGAGATACCCGAGCTCCGCCCCGCGCAGCCGCAGCGGCAGGTCCTTGGCATAGACATAGGCGAGCATGCCCACGAACGAGGTCAGGCTTGCGACGATGGTCGACGTGGCCGAGCCCGCGATGCCCATGCGCGGAAACGGGCCGAAGCCCGAGATCAGTATCGGGTTGAGGATCGTGTCGATTGCCACCGTCACGCCCATGAACATCAGCGGCGTGCGTGCATCGCCGGTGCCGCGCAGGCCCATGGTCAGGATCACCGACACCATCATGAACGGCATCGAGACGAACATCAGCCGGATGTACGTCAGCGCCAGGCCATACGCCGTGCCCGGCGTCTTGAGCGCGGTCAGCAGCGCCGGGGCGGCGAGCCAGCCGATGGCCGCGATCCCCAGCATCAGCATGGCCGAGAACCCGACCGCGGTGCCGAAGGTGCGCCGCGCCGCGTCGATGTTGCGCGCGCCGTAATGCTGGCCGATGCGGATGGTCCCGGCCATGCCGAAGCCGAATGCGGCCCCGGCGACCAGGAACATGATGATGTTGGCATTGGCGGTTGCGGCCAGCGCGTCTTCCCCGATCAGGCGGCCGACCCAGATCGAATTGATCGTGCCCGACAGCGACTGCAGGATGCTCGACAACAGCGTCGGCACGCTGAACAGGATCAGCGTGCGCAGCACCGGCCCTTCGGTAAGGTTGCCGCGCATGGGCCGGCTGAGGGCGGGTCGCGTTGCCATCAAATCCCCCTCACGTCCCGCGCCTGTCGCCGTAGAGCTCGATGTGCAATCGCTTGGATAGAGTCAAACTCTCGCTCAGGCAAAGTTGTGCAAGCCAGCGCTCGCGGCGCGCAAGCGTCGCGCTGTCGGTACCTTCGGCCATCAGGTAGATGCGGTCCCGCTGAAGCGCGTAAGTCTCGCTCAGCGCCAGCACTTCGGTTACGTCACCCGGTTCGGCGATCACGAACTTGAACACCGCGCGCGGGTCCACGGCCCACTGGTGCAGGCGCTCCGGAATCAGCGCCAGCGCGCCGGGGTTGCCCGAATGCGCCAGCTTGGGGCTGACGGTGTATTGCTGAACCCAGGCATCGAGCGAGGCGGGCGGGGCGACGGTGCCGTTGGTCTCGATCTCGACCGCGATACCCGGCAGCAGCGCCAGCAGGCGGGCGAGGGCTGGGGCCTGTAGCAACGGCTCCCCGCCGGTCACGACCAGGCGCGGCTGGCCGAGCGCGGCGATCCGCGCGGCGGCGTCGGCCTCGTCCAGCGTCACCTGATTGTCCTGGCGGTAATAAGCCACACCATCGCGGTGCGGGCGATCGTCGCCGGTGAAGCGCCAGGTGTACGCGGTGTCGCACCACACGCAGGCAAGGTTGCAGCGCGACAGCCGAATAAACGCGCACGGCTTGCCCATCGACGGGCCTTCACCCTGCAGCGATGCGAAGATTTCGGGTTCGCCCGGTGTCGTCGCGGCGAGGACCAGGCTCACCGCCGATTCGCCGCACAGGGTGACACAGTGTCACCCTGACCTGTCGCATATTCGGCTTTCACCCTATTGAAAATGTTGACTAAATAGCAGTCCTGGCCAGGTGACAGGCAATAGGGCCGAAGGGCCAAGGGGGCGCGCGCTGTCATGCCCATGCCCTGTCAGAAAGGCGCCGTGTAGGAAAGTTCTACCCGCGCCGCGCCAGCGCCGCCTCCCGCCGGTCGGCTCCAGCGGCATGGGGAGCGTGGTCGGCACGCGCCTTGGCGCCGCGACTTCGCGCGCCCATATCGCGCCGCGTAGCCCCGTTATCTTCAGGAGAAGCCCGATGCCCGACCCCGCCACGTTTCGCCTCGGCGACCGGACCGTAAAGCGCATGGGCTATGGTGCGATGCAGCTGGCCGGGCCGGGCGTGTTCGGACCGCCGCGTGATCACGACGGCGCGCTCGCGGTGCTGCGCGCGGCGGTGGCGGCGGGCGTCAATCACATCGACACCAGCGACTATTACGGTCCTCACGTCACCAATCGCCTGATCCGCGAGGCGCTGGCGCCTTATCCGGCGAACCTGACGCTGGTCACCAAGCTGGGGGCGCGGCGCGGCGACAAGGGCGAATGGCTGCCCGCATTCAGCCGCGATGAATTGCGCGCGGGCGTGGAAAGCAACCTGGACAATCTCGGGCTCGAGGCGCTCGAGGTGGTTAACCTGCGCTCGATGCACGGCGTCCACGGGCCCGAGGATGGTCCGCTCGAGGAGCAGCTCGAGACGCTGGCACAGCTCCAGCAGCAAGGCCTGATCCGGCACATCGGCTTGTCCAACGTGACCCGGCGGCAGATCGAGGACGGGCTACGGATCGTCAGCGTGGCCTGCGTGCAGAACGCCTACAACCTGGCCAACCGCGGCGACGACGCGCTGATCGACTGGCTGGCCGGGCAGAACATCGCTTACGTCCCATTCTTCCCGCTCGGCGGATTCAGCCCGCTGCAGTCCGATACGCTGTCAGCGGTCGCGGCGGAGCTGGACGCCACGCCGATGCAGGTTGCGCTCGCGTGGCTGCTGCAGCGGTCGCCCAACGTGCTGTTGATTCCCGGCACTTCATCGGTCGCCCACTTGCGCGACAACCTCGCCGCGGCCGAGTTGCGGCTGCCGGCTGAAGCTCTCGCCCGGCTTGACGGGATCGCCGCCTAGCCGAGCCGCGCCAGCGCCGCCTCCAGCCGATCGGCTTCGGCGGCATGGTGCGCGTGGTCGGCACGCGCCTTGGCGATCGCCTCGGGCTTGGCTTTCTCGACGAACGCCGGGTTGTCGAGCCGCTTGGCGAGGCCATCGCGTTCCTTGAGCGAGACTTCGCGCGCCTTGGTGAGGCGGGCTTTCTCCGCGGCAAGGTCGATGACGCCATCCAGCGGAACCACAAGCACATCGCGCCCGGCACTGACTTGCATGGCCGCGCCGGCCGGGGCCGGATCGAAGTGGACCGCCGACAGCCGCGCCAGCCGGTCGATCACCGCCGCGTTGCGCTCGATCAGGGCGCGGTCGGATGGCTGCGGAAGATAAGCCACCAGCTTCGCACCGGGCGCGATGCCGAGCTCGCTCTTGGCCGCGCGGACCGCCCCGGTCAGTCCGATCAGCCACTCGATCTCGGCCTTGGCACCGGCATCGACTGCGGCGCGGGGCTGGGGCCATTTGGCCACGATCAGTTCGTACGGCCGCGCACCCTGCGCGTGCCACAGTTCCTCGGTCACGAACGGCATGAACGGGTGAAGCATGACCAGGATCTGGTCGAGCACCCACCCGGCCACGGCGCGGGTTTCTGCAACTTCGTCCTCCGCCGGGGTGACGGAAGGAGCACCGATGTCGGAGAGAGCCGGCTTGATCAGCTCCAGATACCAGTCGCAGAACGTGTCCCACACGAAGTGGTAGATCGCGTTCGCCGCCGCGTCGAAGCGCAAGTCGGCCATTGCCTTGTCGAGCGCGGCGAGGGTTCCGACCACTTCGCCGACGATCCATTTGTTGACCGCGCTGGTCGCCGCCGGCGCGGCCACCGAAGTGCTCGCACCGATGCCGTTGGCCTGGCAGAACCGGGTCGCGTTCCACAGCTTGGTGGCGAAGTTGCGGTAACCCTCGACCCGGCTTTCATCCATCTTGATGTCGCGCCCCTGGCTTTCCATCGCCGCCATGAAGAACCGCAGCGCGTCGGCCCCGAACTTGTCGATCAGCAGCAGCGGATCGACCACGTTGCCTTTGGACTTGGACATCTTCTGCCCGTCGGGCGCGCGCACCAGCCCGTGGAGATAGAGGCGCTTCCACGGGTCCCGCCGGGTCATCGCCTGCCCCATCATCATCATCCGCGCGTCCCAAAAGAACAGGATGTCGAATCCCGAGATGAGCAAGTCGTTGGGGTAATGGCGCTTGAGAAGCTCTGCATCCTCGTCCGGCCAGCCCAGCGTAGCGAACGGCCACAGCGCTGACGAGAACCAGGTGTCGAGGACGTCAGGGTCACGAATCAGCAAAACTGCATCTTCATCCTCTGGGCGACCACCTGTGTACGCATCCATGAACATGAATGGAGTGCCCTCTGGAAACCGCTCCTTCGCAAACTCTAATGCAGCTGCTTCGTCCGCGGCGACGATCACCATGTGGTCGATGTGTGGGCCATAAACATACCACGCCGGAATGCGGTGGCCCCACCATAGCTGGCGGGAAACGCACCACGGCTGGATGTTGTCCATCCAGTTGAAGAACGTCTTCTCCCAGGTCTTGGGGACGATCTCGATCCGCCCTTCGCGCACTGCCTCGATCGGCGGCTGGGCGAGCGTCTTGGCGTCGACGTACCACTGGTCGGTCAGCCACGGTTCGATCACCACCCCGCCGCGGTCGCCATAGGGCGTGGCGATGACGCGGTCCTCGACGCGTTCGAGCAGGCCGGCGGCGTCGAGCATTTCAACGACGCGGGTGCGCGCCGCGAACCGGCCGAGCCCGACCAGCTCGGCCGGAATCAGCCCGTCGGCGGTCTGCACCACGCGCCCTTCGGCATCGAGCATGTTGAGCATTTCGGCGGGCTTGAAACCGGCGCGCCCACTCTTCGCAATTCTTTGGCCGACCTCGAAGTCGTTAAAGTCATGTCCCGGGGTGATCTTGACCGCGCCGCTGCCGAGCTCGGGATCGGCGTGCTCGTCATGCACGATGGGGATCTCGCGCCCGGTCAGCGGCAGGCGTACTTTCGCGCCCGAAGCCACCAGCGCGGCGTAGCGTGCGTCCGACGGGTGGACCGCCACCGCCATGTCCGCGAGCATGGTCTCAGGGCGCGTGGTGGCGACCGAGATGTGGCCTTTTCCAGAAGCTAAAGGGTACTTGAGGTGCCAGAAGTGGCCCTGTATCTCGCGCGTCTCGACCTCGAGGTCGCTGATCGCGGTCTTGAGCTTGGGGTCCCAGTTGACCAGCCGCTTGTCGCGATAAATCAGCCCCTGGTTGAACAGGTCGACGAACACCTTGGTGACCGCGCGGGTGAAGTGCGGGT
>JBDSUJ010000142.1:0-37718 GCA_039927815.1 Croceibacterium sp.
GCCCGAAATCAGCGATCCGAGCGCGCCCCCGCGTCCCGCAGCGCCGGGCAAGGCCAAGCAGAAAGACTTGTTCGACAGCTACCAGCTGCCCAGCCTCGACTTGCTCGCCGACGCGCCGCCCGAGACCGCGCCCAAGCTCGACAAGCTGGCGTTGGAGCGCAACGCCCGGCTGCTCGAGAACGTGCTCGACGATTTCAACGTCAAGGGCGAGATCACCGCGGTCCGGACCGGCCCGGTGGTGACGATGTACGAACTCGAACCCGCACCCGGGATCAAGGCAAGCCGCGTGGTCGGTCTGGCCGAGGATATCGCCCGCAACATGAGCGCGATCAGCGCCCGCGTCGCGCCGATCCCCGGGCGCACCGTAATGGGCATCGAACTGCCCAACGCCGACCGTCAGATCGTCAGCTTCAAGGAACTGGCGGCCAGCGCCGCGTTCGCCGAGCTCAAGACCGGACTGCCGATTATCCTTGGCAAGGACATCGCGGGGGACCCGGTGGTGGCCGATCTCGCGGCCATGCCGCACTTGCTGGTCGCCGGCACGACCGGTTCGGGCAAGTCCGTCGGGCTCAACGTGATCCTGTTGTCGCTGCTGTACCGTTTCACGCCGAGCGAGTGCCGCCTGATCCTGATCGATCCCAAAGTGCTCGAGCTGAAAAGCTACGACGACATCCCGCACTTGCTGAGCCCGGTGGTGACCGAGCCACCCAAGGCGATCCGGGCGCTGAAATGGGCGGTCGAGGAGATGGAGCGCCGCTATCGCATGATGAGCGCGATCGGCGCCCGCAATCTCGCCGGCTTCAACGAGCGGATCACGGTCGCCGCCGCCAAGGGCAAGCCCCTGGGCCGCCGGGTCCAGACCGGGTTCGACCCCGACAGCGGAGAGGAACTGTTCGAGGAGGAGCAGCTCGATTATCAGGCGCTGCCCCAGATTGTGCTGATCGTCGACGAGCTGGCCGACTTGATGGTCACCGCCGGCAAGGAAATCGAAGTGCTTATCCAGCGCCTGAGCCAGAAAAGCCGCGCGGCCGGCATCCACCTGATCATGGCCACCCAGCGCCCGTCGGTGGATGTCATTACCGGAGTGATCAAGGCCAACCTGCCGACCCGCGTCAGCTTCCATGTCACCAGTCGGATCGACAGCCGCACCATCCTGGGTGAGCAGGGCGCGGAGCAGCTGCTGGGCAAGGGTGACATGCTGTACAAGCCCGGTTCGGGGGCGCTCAAGCGCGTCCACGGCCCGTTCGTCAGCGACGAGGAAGTCGAGCGGGTGGCAAGCCACTGGCGCGGGCAGGGTAGCCCGGAATACGTCGATTCGGTCACCGAAGAGCCGGACGAGGCCGGATTCTTCGGCTTCGAGGACGATCTCACCGCGTCCGACAATCCGGACGAGCGCAAGTACCGCCAGGCGTGCCAGGTGGTCTTCGAAAATCAGAAGGCGTCGGGCTCGTGGCTCCAGCGCCAGATGGGGGTCGGCTACAACACCGCGGCCAAGTGGATCGAGCGGATGGAAGGCGACGGCCTGGTTGGCCCGGCGAACCATGTCGGCCGCCGCGAGATCTATCGCGATAGCGACGGCAATCCGTTGTGAGTCAAGAATCCTGAGATGGCGCACCGGCGCTGCCTGGCGGGGTTTGTCGCGCTACTGGTTGTGACCGGTTGCGCCAAGCCCGGCGGGCGGGTGTTCCGGTTCGCCGAGGCAGCGGAAATTCCGGTCGCGGTGACCGAGCGCGACCAGCTAGCCGCGCTGCTGGCCGGCTACGCCCAGCGCAACGGCTTGTATTTCCGCGATACCTCCCCGCGCGCCCAGCGCACCACCAATGGGCGCCAGACGCTGGCCCTGGCGATGGAGCGGACACTGACCACCGGGCGGCCGTGGGCGGAAGTCGCGGTCTCGGCGATCGGCAACGGCCCGGCGCTGATTACCTTCATCGATCCGCCGCTCGCCGGGGTCGCCGAGGATTCGCAGGCCGCCCGCGCGAAGCTGCTGGCAGAACTCACGGCCAGGTGGCCCGCCATGCTGCCCGTGCCGGTGCTGCCCGACGGAGCCATTCCGCGGCAGGAGGACCTCCGTCACACGCCGCAGGGCCTGAAAATCGATCCCGCAAGCGCCGCGCAATATCATTTGCCCGCCGATTCTCCGCTCGTGGCGCGCTAGCCCTTCCCCGGGTCGCGTGGGCGTGGCAGGCTACTTGAAAATAACCGGGAGAGAACGATGTCCGTCCGCAGATCGATGATTGCCGCCGCCGCGCTGCTCGGCGTGGCGGCCACGCCGGTGCAGGCCAAGTGGGTCGCCAGCTGGACCGCGGCGCCGCATGCCCCGCTTGGCACCAGCGGCCCGTTCGCCGCGGCGGCATACGACAATGTCACGCTCAGCCAGATCCTGAGGGTTACCGAAGGCGGCGGCAAGCTGCGGGTCACCTTCTCCAACCGCTACGGCGCCGGACCGCTCGAGATCGGGGCTGCGCGGGTGGTGCGGATCGACGATGCCGGGCAGGAAATGGCGGGCACGAGCCGGATGCTGATGTTCGGGGGTGAGGGTGGCGCGACGATCCCGGCGGGTGCGCCGTTCACCAGCGACGACGTGGCGCTGACCGTGCCCGACCTGGCGCGGCTCAAGATCGAAATGTTCCTGCCCAAGGCGACCGGTCCATGCACCTGCCATCTGACCGGGGTCGATGAATTGGCGGTATCACCGCCGGGCAATTTCGTCGGCAAGCCGTTCGCGCCCGCCGACAAGAAGCAGTTCCGCGCGTTTCTCTCGGGCGTCGAAGTCGATTCCCCCGACGCGCTCGGAACTATCGTCGCTTATGGCGATTCGATCACCGACGGAGTCGGCGCGACTGCCGGGGCCAACCGCCGCTGGCCCGATATCCTCGCCAACCGGCTGCAAGCCGCGGGCAAGGAATGGGCGGTCGCCAACCAAGCCATCAGCGGCAACCGCGTGCTCAGCCCCGGCATGGGCGAAAGCGCGCTCAGCCGGTTCGACGAAGACGTGCTGAGCCTGCCCAATGTCAAATACATGATCGTGTTCGAAGGCGTGAACGATCTGGGCAACCGGTTCGGCCCACCGCGCCCGGCAGCGGCGCCTGCGGGCGGAACCGCGCTCCCGCCGCTGCCTCAGCCGCAGATCACCGTCGAGCAGATGATCGCCGGTTACAAGCAGCTGGTCGCTCGTGCCCACGAACATGGCATCAAGGTCATTGGCAGTCCCATCGGGCCCTACAAAGGCGCGAGTTATTGGACCGAAGCGGGCGAAGCGGCGCGACAGAGGATCAACGACTGGATCCTTCATTCGGGCACCTTCGACGGGACTGTCCGGATCGACAGCGCGTTCGCCGATCCGGCCGATCCGCGCCAGATGCGCGACGGTTACCACATGGGTGACCACCTCCACGGCAGCGACGCCGGCCTGAAGGCGGTTGGCGATTCGATCGACCTGGCGCTGTTCAAGCCCTGAACCGACCGCTACCCCGCCCCGCGTGACGCGACCCGAGGATCATCCCTGGTGGGAACGCGGCGTGGTCTACCAGGTCTATCCGCGCTCGTTCCAGGACAGTGACGGCGACGGGGTGGGTGACCTCGCGGGTGTAACAGCGCGGCTCGAATACCTCGCCGATCTGGGAATCGATGCGCTGTGGCTGTCGCCGATCTACCCCTCGCCAATGGCGGATTTCGGCTACGACGTGGCCGATTACTGCGGCATTGAGCCGCTGTTCGGCACGCTGGCCGACTTCGACCGCCTGCTGGCGGAAGCGCACCGGCGCGGCCTCAAGGTCATGCTCGATTTCGTGCCCAACCATTCGTCGGACCGGCACCCGTGGTTCGCCGAAAGCCGTGTTTCGCGCGATAACCCCAAACGCGACTGGTACATCTGGCGCGATGCCAAGCCTGACGGATCCCCGCCCAACAACTGGATCAGCGATTTTGGCGGTTCAGCGTGGCAGTGGGACGAGGCGACCGGCCAGTACTACCTTCACGCATTCCTGCCGCAGCAGCCCGATCTCAACTGGCGCAATCCGCAGCTCAAGGCCGCGATGCTGGACGCCATGCGGTTCTGGCTCGAGCGCGGTGTCGACGGGTTCCGGATCGACGTGCTGTGGCACATCGTGAAGGCCGCGGGCCTGTCCGACAACCCGGTAAACCCGGCGTGGCATCCCGGGCTCAACGAACGCGACCGGGTGCTACAGGTCAACTCGACCGACCAGCCCGAAGCCCACGCGATCGCCGCCGAGATGCGCCAGATGGCCGACGGGTACGCAGAGCGCGTGCTGATCGGCGAGATATTCCTTCCCAGCGACCGCCTCGCGCGCTGGTTCGGCACGCCGGAGCGCCCGCAAGTGCATTTGCCGTTCAACTTCGCCCTGATCGAGAATGCATGGGACGCGGCTACGCTCGGGCGCCTGATCGCCGATTATGAGGCCAGCTTGCCGGCGTGGGGCTGGCCCAACTGGGTGCTCGGGAGCCATGATGCTCCGCGCATCGCCGCCCGCATCGGCCAGGCGCAGGCGCGGGTCGCGATGATGCTGCTGCTGACCCTGCGCGGCACCCCAACGCTTTACCAGGGGGACGAACTGGGTATCGGCACGGTCACGATTCCCGCCGCCAAAGTGCAGGACCCGCGTGAACTGCGCCAACCGGGTATCGACCTCGGTCGGGATCCGTCGCGCACGCCGATGGCGTGGGACGGATCGGCGCACGCGGGCTTTTCGGATGCGGAACCGTGGCTGCCGCTGCATCCGGACTGGGCGGCGCGCAATGTCGCGGCGGCAACCGCGGACCCTGCGTCGCTGCTGGCGCTGACCCGCGCGCTCCTGCGGCTGCGACGGAGCGAACCGGCGCTCTCGATTGGCGCGTACCTGCCGGTGGCGGCCAACGGCGCCCTGCTGGCGTACGAGCGGCGCAGCGGGGCCAGCCGCTTGCTTGTCGCGCTCAACCTCGGTGACGCGCCGATGGCGCTCCCTGCCGACGGTGAGCGGCTGCTCTCCACCCTGACTGGCGAAGCCCAGGTCTTGCGCGGGAACGAAGGCATGATCATGCGGCTTCCGGCCTGACATGCGCGTCGCGATGCTCAGCTCGATCTCCTGGCGCACGCCGCCGCGCGCTTATGGGCCGTGGGAGCTGGTGACCAGCCTGCTGACCGAAGCACTGGTCGCGCGCGGGGTCGAGGTGACGCTATTCGCGACCCTCGATTCGCATACTGCCGGGACGCTCGCGGGGGTGGCGCCGCGCGGATACTCGGAAGATCCGAGCCTGGACGCCAAAGTGTGGGAAGCGCTCCACATCGCGCACCTGTTCGAACGCGCGGGCGAATTCGACCTGATCCACAACCAGTTCGATTTCCTGCCGCTGATCTTTGCCGGGATGGTTGACACGCCGATCGTCACCACCATCCACGGGTTCTCTTCGCCGCGCATCCTGCCGGTGTATGAGAAGTACGATGGCCGGGTCCACTACGTGTCGATCAGCGACGCCGACCGCGCGCCGACGCTTCACTACGCGGCCACGATCCATCACGGGATCGAGCTCGACGCGTTTCCTTTCAACCCCGTCGGCGGCGAGGACCTGCTGTTCTTCGGCCGCATCCACCCCGACAAGGGCGCGGGCGAGGCGATCCGCGCCGCGCGGGCGGCGCACCGCTCGCTGGTGCTGTACGGTTTGATGCAGGACGAAGGCTACTTTGCGCGCGAAGTGGCGCCGTTTATCACCGGCGACACCGGCGACACCGGCTACACCGTCGATTATCGCGGCGTCGCCGGTGGCGAGGAGCGGCTCCGCGCGCTCGGGCAGGCCAGGGGCCTGCTCCACCTGATCGGCTTCGACGAGCCATTCGGCCTGTCGGTGATCGAGGCGATGGCCTGCGGGACCCCGGTGATCGCGTACCGCCGCGGCTCGATGCCCGAACTGATCGATCATGGCGTGACCGGCTTCCTGGTCGACACCTTCGACGAAGCCGTCGCCGCGATCGGCCGCTTGGGCGAGATCGACCGCGCCGCCTGCCGCCGCGCGGTCGAGCAGCGGTTCACCGTCGCGCGGATGGCCGATGAATACCTCGCGCTTTATAGCCGGATCCTGGCGTGAAAGACGCGGTCGACATTTTCCTGCAGATCGTCCTTGCGATCTTCGGCGCGGTGTTCTTCGGCTCGGTTTTCGTGGCGCTGGCCGCGTTCATGGTCGGATGCCTGATATTCGGCGCGGGCTGGACCTGGCTCGGGTGGCACCGGCGCCGCGAAGCGCGCCGGAAGGAGCGCCCCTGATGCCCCCCGAAGCCACCCCATGAACTTGCCGCGCTGGGTAAAGGCCGCCGTGATCCTGGCTCCGTTCACGCTATCGGGCGTTGCGTTTGCCGCCGTCAGTCCGCTGACGGCGTTCGACGCGCTGGTCCCGAAAGATCGCGCTGGGCGCCAAGTCGCCCACGCCATACCCTACGGCGAAGGCGCGCGGCGCAAGCTGGATGTCTACGCTCCGCGCGGCGCGGCCGTCGACCACCGGCCGGTGGTGGTGTTTTTCTACGGCGGCAGCTGGAACAGCGGCACGCGCGCGGGCTATTCCTTCGTCGGCCGGGCGCTCGCGGCGCGTGGGATCGTGACCGTCATCCCCGATTATCGGCTGGTGCCCGAAGTCCGCTATCCCGGTTTCGTGGAAGACGGCGCGGCGGCGGTTCGCTGGACGCGCGCGCATTGCGGCGAATACGGCGGCGATCCTGACCGGATCGTGCTCGCGGGCCATTCAGCGGGTGCCTACATCGCGGCCATGCTCGCCACCGACGCGCGTTTTCTGGGCGCCGACCAAGCCAAACTCAAAGGGCTGGTCGGGCTCGCCGGGCCGTATGATTTCGCGCCGTTCGATGTCGCATCAAGCCAGGCGGCGTTCGGACAATGGCCCGATCCGGCGGAAACCCAGCCGATCACCTGGGCCGGCGCGGGGGACCCGCCCGCACTGCTGCTAGTGGGGGCAGACGACACCCTCGTCCGCCCGCGCAACAGCGAAGCGCTGGCGCGCAAGTTGCGCGCCGGGGGCGTGGCGGCGGAGCTGGTCAGTTATCGCGGCATCGGCCACGTCGGCTTGCTGCTGGCGGTGGCAAAACCGTTTCGCAAGCGCGCGGGCGTGCTGGATGCGTTCGCGGCCTTCGTTGAAAAGGTCACAGGAAATCAGGTAAACTGAGCGAATGCCAAAGCCCGAGGAACGGCCTTGCATTGCGCTCAGCCGGTTTCACTCGTAACCAGCGCCGCCTACAGGAGACCGCCATGCTGATCGGCTGCCCGCGCGAGATCAAGAACCAGGAATACCGCGTCGGGTTGACTCCCGAAAGCGCCAAGGAGCTGCACAAGCACGGCCACGAGGTATGGATCGAGAGCGGGGCGGGCAACGGCATCGGCGAGACCGACGACCGCTATCGCGCGGCGGGAGCGGAGATCGTCGACAGCCCGGGAAAAATTTTCGCCGAATGCGAGATGGTGGTGAAGGTAAAGGAGCCGCAGCCGGCCGAGCGCGCGCAGCTCCACGCCGGGCAAATCCTCTACACTTACCTCCACCTTGCACCCGATCCCGAGCAGACCGCGGACCTCGTCAAGTCGGGCGTCACCGCAATCGCTTATGAGACGGTCACCGGCGCGAACGGCACGCTGCCGCTACTCAAGCCGATGAGCCAGGTCGCGGGGCGGATGAGCATCCAGGCCGGCGCGACCGCGCTGGAAAAGGCGCACGGCGGGCGCGGCGTGCTCCTCGGCGGCGTGCCCGGCGTGATGCCCGGCGTGGTAGTGGTGATCGGCGGGGGCGTGGTCGGCTTCAACGCCGCGCAGATGGCAGTCGGGCTGGGCGCCGACGTGACCATCCTCGACCGCGATCCCGAAGTGCTCGAGAAGAACGGCATTCACTTCGAAAGCCGCGCCAAGACGCGTTTCTCCAACCAGGCCAACCTTGCCGACGCGGTATGCCAGGCGGACCTGGTGATCGGCGCGGTGCTGGTGCCGGGCGCTGCCGCACCCAAGCTGGTCACGCGCGACATGCTGACCTGCATGCGGCCGGGCGCGGTGCTGGTCGACGTGGCGATCGATCAGGGCGGGTGCTTCGAGACCAGCCATGCGACGACGCACGACAACCCGACTTTCGTGGTCGACGGCATCGTTCATTACTGCGTCGCCAACATGCCCGGCGCGGTGGCGCGAACCAGCACTTACGCGCTCAATAACGTCACCCTGCCGCGCGCGCTCAAGATCGCCGATCTGGGCTGGCGCGAAGCCATGCGGCAGGACCGCCACCTCGCCAACGGACTCAACGTCCACGCGGGCCGGGTGATCTATCCGGCGGTGGCGAGCGAGCTTGGGTATGACGTGCTGAACCTGGCGGATGCGCTCAAGGGATAAGGAACGGGGCAGCCACTCCCCGTGGCACGCGGATGACCCGGAAGCCCTCCCGCTCGACCATCGCCCAAGTAGTCTTCGCCCGCACGATCGCCTTGCCGTCCGTGTTGGTGAACGTGAAATGGCGGTCGAAGCGCGCGCCGCTCGGGCCTTCGCGTATTTCGGTCTTGCCGGTAACCGCCTCGCCCAAGCTGACGTTGCCGCGATAATCGATCTCGTGCCGGGTCACCACCCAAGCATATGCGGCGACATCTTCGGGCCGCGCGTCGCGCAGCCAGTGCGCGGTCGCCAGGTCCTCCATCCACCGCACCCACACCGCGTTGTTGACGTGTCCGTTCTCGTCGATGTGCTCGGGCAGCGCGGTGAAGGTAAGGGAGAAAGTGCTACTCACGCCTTATCGGCCTATCGATTCGCTGCTTGAGGCTGGGCGTCCACCCCCAGTTGCCACAGGATAAACGCGAACTCTTCGGCAGTTTCCTTGAGGCTCTCGAACCGGCCCGACTTGCCGCCGTGCCCGGCGCCCATGTTGGTCTTGAGCAGCAGTTCGTTGCCGTCGGTCTTGAGCTCGCGCAGGCGGGCGACCCACTTGGCCGGCTCCCAGTAGGTGACGCGCGGATCGTTGAGCCCGGCGGTGACGAGCAGCGGCGGATAGGCCTGCGCGCGGACATTGTCGTATGGCGAATAGCTGCGGATCAGCTCGAATGCGGCCGCATCCTCGATCGGGTTGCCCCATTCGGGCCACTCGCCCGGCGTCAGCGGGAGCGAGGCGTCGAGCATCGTCGCGAGCACGTCGACGAACGGCACGTGCGCCACCACCGCGCCCCACAGCTGCGGATCGGAATTGATCACCGCGCCCATCAGCTCTCCGCCTGCCGAGCCGCCGGAGATCGAAATCCGCCCCGCTTCGGTTAGCCCGCGCGCGATCAATCCGTTGGCGACATCGACGAAATCGTGGAACGTATTGGTCCGCCGCTCCAGCTTGCCCGCCTTGTACCACGCGCGCCCTAGGTCATCCCCGCCGCGGATATGCGCGATGGCGAACGCGAACCCGCGGTCGACCAGGCTCAGCCGGGTGGTCGAAAAACCCGGTTCGATGGCGATGCCATAGGCACCATAGCCATAGAGGTGCAGCGGCCCCGGCGCCCCAGCCAGTTTTTGGGCGCGGTCCGTGCGGTACATCACCGAGACCGGGATCGCGGTCCCGTCGCGTGCGGTGATCTCCAGCCGCTCGGTGGTGTAGAGCTCACGGTCGTAGCCCGAGGGAATTTCCTGGACCTTGAGCAGTTCGAGCCGCTGTTCGGCGACATGATAATCGTAATTGCTGGCCGGGCTGACCATGCTTTCATAGCTGACCCGCAGCGCGCTCATTTCCCACTCGGGATTGTTGCCGAAGCCAGCGGTGTAGCTCGCTTCGGGAAACGCGATCGGCTCGATCCGGGCGGCATCGTCGTAGTAGCGCACCTCGAGCCGATCGAGGCCGCCGAGGCGGCCCTCGACGACGTAGAAATCGCGAAACAGCTCGAACCCGGTCAGGTAGAACGCCTCCGAACCGGCGATTAGCGTGGTCCACTCGGCCGGCCGGTCGAGCGGAGCGGTCGCGAGGCGGAAGTTTTCGTGCATGTCGTTGGTGTGGACGTAGAGCACCCCGTCGCGCTCCTCGGCGTCGTACTCGACGCCTTTCTCGCGCGCTTTCACCAGCAGCGGAGTTGCCAGCGGATCGGCGGACGGGATCAGCCGCGCCTCGCTCGTTTCATGATCGCCGGCCGAGACGATGACCCACTTCTCGTTGGCCGACAGGCCGGCTGAGACACGGAACCCCTCATCGTCCTCGTGGTACAGCTCGACGTCGTCGGACAGCGGCTGGCCAAGCCAGTGGAGGCGTGCGTTGTCGGTCCGCCATTGCTCGTTCGCCAGCGAATAGATCAGCCCGCGGTCGCCCGCGACCCACACCAGCGATGACAGCGTGCCCGGAATTTCATCGGGTAAGTGCGCCCCGCTCGCGAGGTCCTTGATCCGCGCGGTGAATCGCTCGGAGCCATTGTCGTCGACCGAATAGGCGAGCCGCCGCCCGTCGTTGCTGACCGACAGCGCGCCGAGGCGGAAGTAGTCCTTGCCCACCGCCAGCGCAGGTTCGTCGAGGATCAGCTGATCGGCGGTTCCGTCGCCTTTGGCCCCGACGGGCCGGCGCCACCACTTCTTGTACTCGGCGCCCTGCTCGAATTCGATCCAGTAGAGGTAGCCGCCATCCTTCTGCGGGACCGACTTGTCGGCTTCCTTGATCCGCGCGCGCATTTCCTTGAACAAGGCATCGATCGTGGCCTGGTGAGGCTGCATGCGCGCTTCGAACCAGCGATTCTCCGCCGCGAGATGATCGAGCACGGCCGGATCGGTCACCTCGGGATAAGCGGGATCGCGCAGCCAGGCGTAATCGTCGCTCACCGTGATCCCGTGGTGAGTGACGGCGGATGGTTTCCGCGCCGCGACCGGCGGCGCAAGTGATGTGGTATCGTTCATGCGGTGGCTCTATGGAGGGGCCAGGACGACGGCAAGCGCAGGACTGCAAGATGTTGATGCAAACCCATGAGGCGCGGCTTTCAGCCTTGCGCGAGGAACTGGCCCGGACGAACCTCGACGGGTTCGTCGTGCCGATCTCCGACGAGCACTTGTCCGAATATGTCGGCGGCTATGCTCAGCGGCTTGCGTGGCTGACCGGGTTCGGCGGCTCGGCGGGCAGCGCGGCGATCTTGCGCGACAAGGCGGCGATGTTCGTCGACGGGCGCTATACCCTGCAAGTGCGTAATCAGGTCGATGGGCGGCTGTACGATTACAAGTCGGTGCCGCACGACAGCATGGCGCAATGGCTGGCCGAAAACGCGGCCCGGGGGGCCAGGATCGGGTTCGATCCGTGGCTGCACACCAGCGGCTGGGCCAAGGCGGCGGGCGCGCTGCTCAACGACGTCGGCGTCGAGCTGGTCGCGGTCGAAAGCAATCCGATCGACGCGGTGTGGGCCGACCAGCCCGAACCCTCGCCCGCGCAGGTGTTCGTGCACGACGATGCGCTGGCCGGACGGTCGAGCGCGGCCAAGCGCGGCGAAGTCGGCGAATGGCTGCAGGCGCGGCACCTCGACGCCGCGGTGATCAGCGCGCTCGATTCTGTCGCCTGGCTGCTCAATGTGCGCGGCACCGATGTCGAACACACGCCCGTGGCGCTGTCCTACGTGATCGCCCACGCCGACGGCACCGCCGACTGGTTCATTGTTCCCGACAAAGTCCCCGCCGAAGTCGGGGCCGCGCTCGGCAACGCGGTCCGTATTCGCCCGCGCAGTGAATTTACCGGCGCACTCGGCGCGCTCGCGGGCAAAAAAGTCGCCGCCGATCCCGAGCGGGCGGTGGCGGCCATCTTCACCGCGCTGGAAGCGGCCGGAGGCACCGCGGTGCGGCTGACCGATCCGTGCGTGCTGCCCAAGGCGATCAAGAACGCGGCCGAGCAAGCGGGGACGCGCGCTGCGCATGAACGGGACGGCGCGGCGCTTACGCGTTTCCTCCACTGGCTGTCGATTGAAGGGCCCACCGGCGAGCTCGATGAAATCAGCGCGTCAGACCGGCTCCAGCGGTTCCGTCAGGCGTGCGGAGATCTGCGCGACCTGTCGTTCGATACGATCAGCAGCGCCGGTCCGAACGGGGCCATCGTCCATTACAAGGCCAGCGAGGAAACCAACCGGCGGATCGACCCCGGCAGCGTCTACTTGGTCGACTCGGGCGGCCAGTACCCAGACGGCACGACCGACGTGACCCGGACGGTGTGGATCGGCCCGGGTGAAGCGCCGACCGAGGTCAAGGATCGCTTCACCCGCGTGCTCAAGGGCCACATTACGCTCGATAGGCAGACCTTCCCGACCGGTACGCTGGGCTCGCAGCTCGACACGCTGGCGCGGCAGTTCCTGTGGTCCGCCGGGCTCGACTACGCGCATGGTACCGGACACGGCGTCGGCAGCTTCCTGGCGGTTCACGAAGGGCCGCAGCGGATTGCCAAGCCGCGCGGCGGGCAGGCCGGGACCGAGCAGGAACTGCTCGCCGGCATGATCCTTTCGAACGAACCGGGCTATTACAAGACCGGCGAATACGGCATCCGGATCGAAAATCTGGTGCTGGTCGAACCGCGCGCGATTCCCGGCCAGGAAGGCGACTGGCTCGGGTTCACGGCGCTGACGCTGGCCCCGATCGACCGCGCCCTGGTCGACCCGGGCCTGCTCAGCGAGGCCGAGCGCGCGTGGTGGAACGCCTATCACGCACGCGTTGAGGCGGTGCTGGCGCCGCAACTCGAGGGCGCGGCGAGGGATTGGCTGACAGGAGCCTGCGCGCCGCTTTAGCTTGTCAGAGGAGGGGGCGACGATGGAGCACGAAGATTGCGCCGGGGCTCGCCGGCTGGAGCAGTACCCCATTCATCTCGGGCGCGGCGCAAGCGCGGTTCCGCAGCCCGAATTCCCCCGCGATGAGCGCGCGATGGCGTGGTACATGGATTATGGCGCCCGCCACGAACCTGACGGCACCGACGGGCGCCTCGTCTCGTTGTTCCGCTTCACCGAAGACTGGGCCGGTTGGGAAATGCATCCGGCCGGCGCCGAAGTCGTGGTGTGCCTCGACGGCAGTATGACGCTGATCCAGCAGCAGCCCGACGGTGAGGCGCGGCGGACCACCCTGGCGGCCGGAGAATACGCCATCAACCCGCCCGGCGTGTGGCACACTGCGGATGTCTCTCAAGAGGCCTCGGGCCTGTTCATCACCGCTGGCGCGGGCACGCAGAATCGCCCCCGTTAGGCCGGACTGCCCTGCAAGTGGCGAGCCGGCGGCGACAAATTACGACACTTTGGCCCGCCCTCGGCACACCGTTGCGACATCGCGGCGGTACAAGGCGACAATGGGTGACGGATGCGCCGCGTTCCTTCCCCTTCTGCGCGGCGCTCCGTTGCTCTATTGCTTTCGCCATCGACGATCACCGGGAGTGTGACATGCGCAAGTTTTTCGCCCTGACCTTGACCCTCGCCAGTGCCGCGCTCGTAGGCAGCGCGGCCGCCCAGGCACAGCCAGCCACCCCGGCGGGCGTGGCCCCCGAAATAACCCGCGACCAAGTCCAGACCCGCGCGGCCGCCGCGTTCGACCGGCTCGACCGCAACCGCGACGGCAAGCTCGATCCGGCTGACCGGTCCGCAAACCGGGCAGAGCGGCAGAAGGCGTTGTTCGATCGAATCGATACAGACCACAACGGGTCGGTGACGTACGCCGAGTTCGCGGCGGTCCGCGACCAGCGCGGCGGCGCGCGGCAGGCAGGTGGAGCGGTGCTGCGGCGCGGGGCCATGGCGCGCGGGCCGGGAGGCAGAATGGCCATGCGTCGTGGGGGCGGCCAGCAGATCGGCGCGATGGCTGACGCCAATAAGGACGGTGCGATCACTCGCGAGGAGTTCGCCGCGGCCATGCTCCAGCGGTTCGACCGGGTGGATACCGATCATGACGGCAAAGTTTCGCCCGATGAACGCCGCGGCGGTATGCGTGGCCTGCGCGGACCGGGGCGGGGCTAGGAAGCGACCCTGAGCCAGGGCTCCACCAAGCTGTTGCTGGTCGATGACGAGGCCAGCCTGCGCCACCCCCTGGCGGACTACCTGGTTCGTCAGGGGTTTGTCGTGCGCCAGGCGGAGGACGCTGCCAAGGCCCGCGCCGCGCTGCTCGAAGACACGCCCGACCTGGTCCTGCTCGACATCATGATGCCGGGCGAGGACGGGCTGTCGCTGACCCGCCATCTACGCGAGACCAAGGACATCCCGGTGATCCTGCTGACCGCGCGCGGCGAGGCAACCGACCGGATCGTCGGGCTTGAGATCGGGGCCGACGACTACGTGGTCAAGCCATTTGAGCCGCGCGAGCTAGTGGCCCGCATCCGCTCGGTCCTGCGGCGTTCGAGCAAGACCGGGCCGGTGGCCGAGGAAGACGCGCTGTACGACTTCGAAGGCTGGCGGCTCGATCCGCTCAAGCGCCGGTTGAGCGACCCACAAGGCGCGGTGGTGCCGATCAGTTCGGCCGAGTTCCGGCTGCTGGTGGCATTCCTGATGCACCCACGCCAGGTGCTCGATCGGGACCGACTGCTGGACATGGTGCAGGGGCGTGAAGCCCACCTGTTCGATCGCGCGGTCGACAACCAGGTAAGCCGGTTACGTCGCAAGATGGAAACCGACAGCCGCGATCCCAAGCTGATCCAGACAGTGTGGGGTGGTGGCTACCGGTTCGCTGCCGACGTCAGCCGGGCGCTCGCCGAGCGCGAGTGATGCCGCGCCTGCTCCCGAGAAGCCTGCTTGGGCAAATGCTGTTGTCGGTCGCGCTGGCGCTGCTGGTGGCACAGGGCATTTCAGCGGCCTTGCTCTATCGCGAGACAGAGAGGCGGCGAGAAATCGGGGCCGCGAATGGCCTGTCCTTCCAGCTGATGGCCGAGCCGCGGTTCGATTTCCGCGCGCGCACGCGATCCTCCGGCGGCAACCGCGGCGGGATGTTGTGGCAACGGCGGCGGGTGGAACGCACCACCGCCAATCCTCTCAATCCGGGGGAGCGTCGGGACAGTCAGCGGGAGGAACTCGTCCGGACGATCCTCGCCGATCAAGGCGTGACACCGGCCCAGCTCGTCGTCACTACTCGAAAAGTCACCGCCGACGCCTACGTGATGAACCAGCTGCGCGAACGGCCTGACCTGCAGCGGCGCCCTGATATCATGCGGGGCACGCTGATCATCGCTGCGTTGAAGCGGCCGGGCTCGCCCGAATGGACAGTCGCGAGGGTGCCCTTGTCCAACGCCGAACCGCGCCAGCTCGGCTCGCTGATCGGCCAGACGCTCTTGCTTTACATCCTGCTGGTCGGTGGGTTGGCCGTGCTGCTGCGGCGGATTACCCGGCCGCTTGCCGCCCTGACCCGGCGCGTCGAAGCGATCGGCACCTCGCGAATGCCCGAGCAGCCGCTTGAGCCTTCGGGTCCTGAAGATGCGCGGCGGCTGATTGCGGCGCACAACGCGATGGAAGCGCGCATCGCCGCCCTGCTCGACGAGAAGGACGTCATGCTCGGCGCGATCGGCCATGACCTCAAGACGCCGCTTGCGGCGCTCAGGGTGCGGATCGAGGTGGTCGACGATCCAACGGAACGCGGCAAGCTCGCGGCGGTGATCGAGGATATCACCCGGTCGCTCGACGACATGCTTTCGCTCGCGCGGGTCGGCCGCCCGAGCGATCCGCTCGAACGCACCGAGCTGTCCGCGCTGGTCGCGTCGGTGGTCGAAGAATATGAAGACATGGGCGAGCCGGTGACGTTTGCCGACATGCCACGCATCACCATGGCGCTGCGCGCCACTTGGCTTCGCCGGGCGATGCGCAACCTGATCGGCAATGCACTGCGTTATGGTGAGCGCGCGCGCGTCAGCCTGACGCGTGAGGGACGCGAGGCGGTCATCCGTATCGAGGACGATGGTCCCGGCATTCAGGGCGACATCGCCAAGATGCTGGAGCCGTTCGCGCGCGGCGAAGCCTCGCGCAACCGCGAGACCGGCGGCGCCGGGCTCGGCCTCACGCTCGCTCGCGCAATCGCCCAGCAACACGGTGGCAGGCTGGTTCTGGCCAACCGCCCCCCGCTGGAAGGACGTGGGCAGGGACTGGTCGCTGAACTGCGTCTGCCCCTCGACTGACGGTTTGACCGAGGAACCAATCGCCTTACGGGCGCTTGGTTCGCGAAACCGCCCGGAGCGATGACCAGTGACGCGGACGGCCGCCCTTTTCCTGTGCGCGCTGGCGCTGGCCGGCGTGGCCGATTCGCCCGCCGAAGCCCAGCCCGCCGCGTCGCCCGCACCCCATGGCGAGCTGCCGCGCGGCGCCTATCCCACCCGCTATGCCATCACAGTCTCGCCCGATGCGGCGCAGCTGACTTTCACCGGCACCGAGTCCATCGAACTGACGCTGACCGCTCCCAGCCGCGAGGTGACGCTCAACGCCCACAAGCTGGTGATCGAGCGGGCGGTGCTCGCTTCGGCTAACGGCGCAACACCGATCCCCCTGGTGGTAACGCTCGACGAAGCCCGCGAGCAGGTCCGGTTCACCGCGCCGGCAATGCTTGGCGCGGGCAGTTACCGGCTGGAACTCGCCTACCGGGGGACCATCAACCGCCAGCCGAGCGGATTGTTCGCGCTCGATTATCCCGACAAGCGAACCGGCGCGACAGTACGCGGCCTGTTCACCCAGTTCGAAGTGCAGGACGCGCGCGAGTTCGCGCCCCTGTTCGATGAGCCGGCCTACAAGGCGACGTTTGAAGTGGCGGCAGTGGTGCCAGCAAGCCAGTTGGCGGTCGGCAACATGCCGGTGGTGCGGACTGAGTTGCTTGGCGGGGGCCGCAAGCGGGTCACCTTTGCCGCCACGCCCAGGATGTCGAGCTACCTGCTGTTCTTCGCCGTCGGCGACTTCGAGCGGCAAGTCAAAGCGGCCGCCGACGGCACCGAAGTCGGCATCGTGGCACCGCGCGGGAGCGGCGAGACCGCGCGCTATGCGCTCGACGCCACCGCCGCGCTCCTGCCGTTTTACAATGACTATTTCGGCGTGCGCTATCCGCTGCCCAAGCTCGACAATGTGGCCGCGCCGGGCCAGTCGCAGACCTTCGGGGCGATGGAGAACTGGGGCGGAATCCTCACCTTCGAGCAGAACCTGCTGCTCGATCCGCGCAACACCGCGCCCGACCGGGTGCAATATCTCTACACCGCGCTGGCGCACGAAACCGCCCATCAGTGGTTCGGCAACCTGGTGACGATGGCGTGGTGGGACGATTTGTGGCTCAACGAAGGGTTCGCCAGCTGGTTCGAAACCAAGGCGACCGACCATTTTCATCCTGACTGGCACGCGTTGGTCAGCCGCGTCGGCGGGCGCGAGCGGGCGATGGCGCTCGACAGCCTCCCCAGCACGCACCCGATCGTCGCGCACCTCCGCACTGCCGCAGAGGCCGATCAAGTGTTCGACCAGATTTCGTACTCCAAGGGCGAGGCCATCATTGCGATGCTCGAAAGTTTCGCCGGCGAGGAGGTGTGGCGTGACGGCGTGCGCCGCTATCTGACACGGCACGCCTATGGCAGCGCGGTGACCAGCGATTTGTGGCGCGCACAGGAAGCGGCCGGCGCGAAGGACATCGCGAGCATCGCCGACACCTTTACCCGTCAGGCCGGAGTCCCGCTCGTCAGCGTCAGCCAGCGATGCACGCGCGGACAAAACCGCCTGACGCTCACCCAAGGCCAGTTCAGCCGCGACCAGCGCCAAGCGAGCGGGCGTGGCCCGCTGCGCTGGCGGGTACCGCTGACGATCCTTGCCGGTGACGGGTCGGTGCACCGAATGTTGCTCGATGGCGCCGCGGAGACAACCGTACCGGGCTGCGGGCCCGCGTTGGTAAACGGCGGGCAACTGGGCTATTTCCGCACCCTCTACCGACCCGCTGAACTGGCGCGGTTCAGGACCGGGCTCGGCGCGCTCGCGCCGATCGACCAGCTTGGACTGGTGCAGGACAACCTCGCGCTGGCCGCGGCCGGTTACCAGGCCTACGCCCCGGCGCTCGACCTGCTGCGGGCCGTCCCGCCCGATGCCAATCCCGTCGTCGCGAAGGGCGCCGTCGGCGCGTGGTCAAGTCTCTATTCGGACGTCGGCGAGCCTTCCGACCGGGCGATGCTCGCAGGGCTGGTTCAGCGGCAATGGGCCGGCCGTCTCGATCAACTCGGGTTCGCACCCGTGCCCGGCGAATCGGTGGCTGACACCGATCTGCGCGCGACCTTGATCGACACGCTGGGCCGGATGGCCGATCCGGGGGTCGTCGCCCAGGCCCGCACGCGGCTCGCGATGCTCAAGTCGGACCGTACCTCACTCGACGGACCGCTCAAGTCCACCTGGCTCGGGATCGTCTCGCGCAATGCGTCGGCCGACGATTGGGATCTGCTGCGCAAGCTGGGGCGAAACGCGCCCAGCGAAGTCGAGAAAGCGAATTACTTTACCGCGCTGGGCGCTGCGATCGACGATACGCTGGCGCAGCGGGCGCTCGACCTGGCGCTGACCGAAGAGCCGGGCGCGACCACCGGCGCAGCCATCCTGACGTCGGTTGCCGCCTATCACCCCGACCTGGCGTTCGACTTCGCCATCGCGCACGACACGCGGATCAATGCGCTGGTCGACGATTACTCACGCGCGAATTTCATCCCGGAGTTGCTCAAGACGTCGACCAACCCGGCCATGATCGCCAAGCTCCTCGCGCTTCGCGACGCGCGCCGCGATACCGAACGCAAGGCGGCCGACGAGCAGCTGGCCGCCTTGCGTGCGCGGCTGGCCGCAGGCCCGCGCATTCGCGCGCAGCTCGCCGGATGGATCCGCAGCCAGCGCCGCTAGCGCATCAGCCCGCCGAGAATGTTGCGCACGAACCGTCCCGCGAACGGGCCCGCGAGGCTAGTTGCGATCGAGCCCCCGGCCGAAATCGCGGCATTGCGAGCGGGATTGGACCGCGACTTGCGCCCGGTGATCGCCGCCGCCGCGATGGTCGCGGCGGAACCGACCGCCGCGCTGGTCGCGGCCTTGCCCGCACGCCCGAACATCGAGCCCCAGATGCTCGGGCTGAGCCGTTCGCGCTTGCCGACCTCGGCCGCGCCCTGGTCGTCCACTTCCTGCGCGGTGGCGGCCGCATCCTGCGCCTTCCTGGCGATGACTTCCTCCGCGCTCTCACGATTGACGCGCGCGTCATACTTGCCGCCATAAGGACTGATCGACTGGATAATCGCCAGTTCCTTGGGCGTGACCGGGCCGATCCGGCTGTGCGGAGGCTTGATCAAGGTGCGCTGCACGATCGACGGTGCGCCATCCTCCATCAGCGTCGACACCAGCGCTTCGCCGACCTTGAGCTCGGTGATGACCGTCTCGACATCGAGCTTGGGATTGATGCGGAACGTTTCCGCGGCGGCACGGATCGCCTTCTGGTCGCGCGGAGTATACGCGCGCAGCGCATGCTGGACGCGGTTGCCGAGCTGGCCGGCGATCTTCTCGGGGATGTCGATCGGGTTCTGGGTGATGAAATAGACGCCCACGCCCTTTGACCGAACCAGTCGCACCACTTGTTCGACTTTGTCGAGCAGCGCCTGCGGAGCATCTTCGAACAGCAGGTGCGCTTCGTCGAAGAAGAACACCAGCTTGGGCTTATCGGGGTCGCCGATCTCGGGCAGGACCTCGAACAACTCGGCGAGCAGCCACAGCAGAAACGTGGCGTAGAGCTTGGGCTGTTGCATCAACTTTTCGGCGGAGAGAATGTTGATGGTGCCGCGGCCCTGCTCGTCGGTCTTGATGAAGTCGGTGATCTCAAGCGCGGGCTCGCCGAAGAACACCGCGCCGCCCTGGCTGTCGAGCGTCAGGAGTTGGCGCTGGATGGTGCCAATCGTTGCCTTGGTGACATTACCGTACTTGATGGTCAGTTCGTCGGCGTGCTCGGCGGTGTAGGACAGCATCGACTGGAGATCCGCCAGGTCGAGCAACAGCATGCCCTGCTCATCGGCAAAGCGGAACACGATGTTGAGCACGCCTTCCTGGGTTTCATTGAGCGCCATCAGGCGCGCAAGCAGCAGCGGACCCATTTCCGATATCGTCGTGCGAATCGGGTGGCCCTGCTCACCATAAAGGTCCCAGAACACCGCCGGGTTATCGCCGTACGCGAAATCGGTCAGCCCGATCTCCTTGATCCTCGCCTCGACCCGTTCGTTGGCCCCGCCGGCCATCGAGATGCCCGACAGGTCGCCCTTCACATCGGCAAGGAACACCGGCACGCCTTCGGCCGAGAAGCCTTCGGCGATCCCCTGCAGCGTGACCGTCTTGCCGGTGCCGGTGGCGCCGGCGATCAGCCCGTGGCGGTTGGCGCGCGAAAGCTCGAGTACCTCGCGCTCGCCATTGTCCGCCAAGCCGATGAAGATCGATGCCATAACTACGCTCCTGCCGCTCGCGCGATGTGCGCGCGCGCCTGCGCTCCGGTCAAGCGATAGACACACGCCGAATACGAGTTAGAGCGCAAGCGATGGCCGATTCCCGCCCCTTCGTGCTGCTCGACGACGCGCGCGAGGTTGGCCCGAGCGACGCTCATCTGTTCGAAAACCCGCGCGCGGTATTTGTCGCGCGCCGACCCGACGAGGTGCTGGCCGTCCTCGCAGCGGCCGACGCCGCGTGCCGTGCGAGCGGGGGCACGTTGGCCGGCTATCTAGCCTACGAAGCCGGGCTTGCGCTGGAGCCGAAGTTGCAGCCGCTTGCCGCCGAGCGCACCGGCGCAAACGGGCCACTGGTGTGGTTCGGCTTGTTCGACAGCGCGACGCGGATTGCCGCGGCCGATGTTCCGGCCTGGCTCGCCGCGCGCGGCGGAAGGGGGCGCGCGTCGATCGGGCCGCTGCAGCCGCAGCTGTCGGTCGGCGGCTATCTCGACGCGTTCGGCACGCTCAACGAAGCCATCCGCGCGGGCGACATCTATCAGGCCAACCTGACCTTGCCGCTGGCCGGGCCGGCGAGCGGCGATCCGGTGGCGATTTATGCCGCGATCCGGCCGACCGCCAGGGCCGGCTATGGCGGGCTGATCTTCGACGGCTCGCACTGGCTGCTGTCGTTCAGCCCGGAGCTGTTCTTCAGCCTCAAGGGCCGGGCAGCGAAAGTGAAGCCGATGAAAGGCACCCGGCCACGTGGCACGAGCGAGGCGGAGGACCGCGCGCTTGCCGCCGAGCTGGCGGCGTCGGTCAAGGACAAGGCCGAGAATCTGATGATCGTCGACTTGATGCGCAACGATCTCAGCCGCGTGGCCGAGGCGGGCACGGTGCGCGTCGAGCACCCGTTCGCGATCGAGACCTATCCCACCTTGCACACGATGGTTACCACGGTGCTGGCTGATCTGCTGCCGGGCAAGACCGCGATCGACGTGCTGCGCGCGCTGTTTCCGTGCGGTTCGATCACCGGCGCACCCAAGATCCGCGCGATGGAACTGATTGCCAAAGTCGAGCGTGAAGCACGCGGGCCATACTGCGGCGCCATTGGCCGCATCGGGCCGGGCGAGGATGCGGCGTTCAATGTCGCCATCCGCACCGTCCGTTTGACTCCCGGCGAGAACGACCGGCACGCCGCCGTGCTCGGGGTCGGCGGGGCGATCGTGGCCGACAGCGAAGGCATGTCCGAATGGCGTGAAACCCAAGTCAAGGGCGGCTTTGCCCGCGGCGCGGCCGGGGGCCATGGTTTGCTCGAGACAATGCGATTCGATCCTGAGGCGGGAATTGCGCTGCTCGAGTTGCACCTGGCGCGCTTGTCGGCGAGTGCCGCCGAGCTTGGCTTCGCGTTCGACCGCCACCAGGCGCGCAACCAGATCCAGGCGCTGTGCTTTGAGCTGGAGGCGCCGGCGAAGGTGCGACTGTTACTGGCCCGGAGCGGCGAACTCGCGCTCGAAGCGGGCCCGCCGCCGCACCCCTGGCCCGACCCCGTCGAGTGCATGGCGCTGGCTCTGCCGGTGGTATCGGGCGATTGGCGCCTGCGCCACAAGACTACCGACCGCGGGTTTTACGACGCGGCGCTGGCGGCCGCCACGCAAGTGGGGGCGCAAGACGCGGTGCTGTTGAGGCCCGACGGATTGGTGACCGAAAGCGCCATCGCCAACTTGTTCGTCGAACGCGGCGGCGTGTTGCTCACCCCGCCCGCTGCGCTCGGCCTGCTCCCGGGTGTGTTGCGGCGAAAGCTGCTCGTCGAAGGCCGCGCGCGCGAAGCCGAGTTGACGCTCAGCGACCTCGCGGGCGGTTTCTTTCTCGGCAACGCGCTGCGCGGCCTCGCGCGTGCTAGGCTCTCGCCGTGAGCCACGAACACCTCAGCCCCGCCCTGCGCCGGATCGCCGCCTCCCCGACCACAGCGATGACCGACCGCGCCACCCAACTGCGCGAGGCCGGGCGCGACGTCATCTCGCTGTCGGTCGGCGAGCCCGACTTCGCCACGCCCGACCATGTCCTCGCCGCCGCGGTCGAGGCGCTTCATGGCGGGCAGACCAAGTACACCCCCGTCACCGGCACGCTGCGGCTCAAGCAGGCCGCCGCACTGCATTTCCGCCGCGATCTGGGCCTCGCCACGCGGCCCGAGCAGGTCATCGTCACCGCCGGCGGCAAGCAGGCCATCTTCGAAGCGATCGCCGCGACCGTCGGCATGGGCGACGAAGTGATCGTGCCCAGTCCGTGGTGGGTCAGCTATCCGCAGATGGTTCGCTTCGCCGGCGGCAAGGTGGTGCCGCTGGTGACTCATCCGCACCACGGGTTCCGCTTCGAACCCGGTGATTTCGAGGCGCTGATCACGTCGCGCAGCTTGTGGCTGATGCTCAACAGCCCTGGCAATCCGACCGGAGCGGTCTATCCGCCCGAGATGCTGCGCGGGATCGGCGATGTCCTGCGCCGCCATCCGCAGATCATGGTTCTGTCGGACGATATCTACGCGCCGCTCAGCTACACCGGCCAACCACACGCAACGCTGGCGGTGGTGTGCCCCGACCTTGCCGACCGGGTGCTGACGGTTTCGGGGGTCAGCAAGAGTCACGCCATGACCGGCTTCCGCATCGGCGTCGCCACCGGGCCGGACTGGCTGATCGAGGCGATCGGCCGACTGCAATCGAATGCCAGTGGCAATCCCAGCTCGATCAGCCAGGCCGCCGCCGTCGCCGCGTTCGAAGGACCGCAGGAATTCCTCACCGAGTGGCGCGAGGTATTCCGCCGTCGGCGCGACCAGGTGGTCCACGCGGTCCGCGACATCCGCGGCCTGTCGACCGCGATGCCCGACGGAGCATTCTATTGCCTGATCGACGCCAAGCCGCTGATGTTCCGCTTTGGCGGTGATGACAACCGCCTCGCGGCGCACTTGCTGGAGCAGGGCGTCGCAGTGGTCGCGGCCAGCGCATTCGGCGGCAAAGACGGCTTCCGCATCAGCTTCGCCGCCGACGAAGCGGTGTTGGCCGAGGCGCTACAGCGGATTGCCGCGGCGCTCGCATGACCGACCTTCCGATTCTCTACGAAGATGGCGAGGCGCTGGTGATCGACAAGCCGGGCGGGTTGCCGATGGATCGGCCGCGCAAGGGCGGCCCTTCGCTCGGCGATCGGCTGGATGAATTGCGACTCGGGTTCCAGCGTCCGCCGGTGCCGGTCCACCGGCTCGATGCCGATACCTCCGGTTGCCTGCTGCTGGCGCGCAACCCCAAGGCGCTCAAGCGCTTCGCGGCCGCGTTCGAAGCGCGGCAGGTAACCAAACGCTACCTCGGCATCCTCGCCGGCATCCCCGACGCCAAGGACGGCACGATTGAGCTCGCGCTCAGCAAGATCAGCAGCGCGACCGACGGCTGGCGGATGATCCCGGCCCGAAAAGGCAAGCCCGCGTTGACCGCATGGAACGTGGTTGCCGAAAGCGGCGGGCATGCGCTGGTCGAGTTCCGCCCGGTGACCGGCCGCACCCACCAGCTACGCGTCCACGCCGCGTCCGGCATCGGCATCCCGCTGCTCGGCGATCCCGTCTACGGTGATGGCAAGGGTGCGTGGCGCACGATGCTGCATGCGGTCGCGATCGAAGTCGAGCGCGAGGGCAAGACGGCGATCGCCGCGAGCGCGCCGTGGCCGCCTGAATTCGCCACGTTCGGCTTTACCGATGCCAGCGGCTGACGATCCGACGGTCGCCCGCGCGCTCGCGCTGGCGGAGGAAACCTTCATCGCCGCTTCCGGCCCCGGCGGCCAGAACGTCAACAAGGTCGCGACCGCGGTCCAATTGCGGCTCGATGTGTTCGCCCTGCGGCTTGAGCCGGGGGTGTTCCATCGACTCAAGACGCTCGCCGGCAGCCGGATGACCGCTCGGGGCGAAATTGTTATCGCCGCGCGCCGCTTCCGCACCCAGGAGGCCAATCGCGAAGACGCCGCCGAGCGGCTGGCGGCAATGATCGAACAAGCGCTGGTCGAGCCCCGCAAGCGCGCCAAGAGCCGGGTAAACCGCGTCGGCAAGGAGCAGCGGCTCAAGTCCAAGAAGGCGCGCGGCACGGTCAAAGTCACACGCGGCAAGGTCGACTGGTAGTTGACTTTTCGCCTGCGCGCACGCAAAGGCGCCCGCGGATGGCGGCGCCCTGCGCGTCGCCTCACTTGTTTCGGCACCAGAGCTATTTGGCGCCCCCTCGGAATTTCAGGAATCAGACGATGGCGAAGTCCGCAACGATCAAGATCCGGCTGAACTCGACCGCCGACACCGGGTTCTTCTACGTGACCAAGAAGAACCCACGCAACACCACCGAGAAGATGACCTTCCGCAAGTACGACCCGGTCGTGCGCAAGCACGTCGAGTTCAAGGAAGGCAAGATCAAGTAAGCTGAACTGCCGGGAGCGCCGGGGTTCACAGTCGGTTCAATGCCCCGTCCCTAGCTGCGCAGGCATGACCACCTTGCATTCGATTACCGCCCGCCCCCTACGCGCTGCCCTCGCCGGCGCGCTCGCCGTTGCCGTTCCTGCGGCCATGCTAGCACCCGCCGCACCGGCGGCAGCACAGGCCACCGACAAGCTCGATGAAGCAGTCAGCGCGCTGCGGGGAATAACGACCTTGCAGGCAGACTTCACCCAGACCGACCGCAGCGGCCAGATCGTGCGCGGTGTGCTGACTCTCAAGAACCCCGGCCGCATCCGCTTCGAGTACGAGAAGGCAGCGAAGATGCTGATCGTCTCGAGCGGCAAGTCGTTGACAATGATCGACTACGATGTGTGCCAGGTCCAGCGCTGGCCGATCGGCAATTCGCCGCTGGGCGCACTGCTCGATCCCAAGCGCGACGTGAAGCGTTTCGGGCGGCTGGTCCCGACTGCCAATCCCGATGTCACCAGCATCGTGGTCAAGGACCCCAAAAAACCGGAATATGGCGAGATCACACTGATTTTCGTGCGTGATCCCTCCGCACCCGGTGGCATGGAACTCAACAGCTGGGTCGCGCTCGATGCGCAGAACAAGCGCACGACCGTGCGGCTGGCGAACCAGCGTTACGGAGCGGGCGTGGCCGACAGCGCCTTCACCTATCGCGACTGCCGCCGCACCGGGGGTCGTCCGGGCTGAGGCATTGGCGATGAGCCGATGCTGCGTTGCGACAAATTGCGCCAACCCTGACGCCATCATTCATTTGCCATAAACCAGCCCGGCCATAATCTGGTTTTCGACAAGGCGGTTGCGGAGGCGGGTTTCCCCCCTGTTGCCCTAGCCTCGGCAAAGTGCCGCCTTGCCAAGCGTGACGAACGCTCAAGACGAACCCCCGACCCAATGCCCCCGGGTCGGGGGTTTTTCTTTGTTATCGGGCCCCGCGCTGTCGGGTTCGGCAAGCGCGGAAGGGCCCGGCCTTGCGAGGCAAGCCGGGCATCCCTATCCCGCCGCCATGGTCTCCATCGCCACCTGGAACATCAACTCGGTCCGCCTTCGCATCGAGCAGGTGACGCGGTTTCTGCGCGAGCAGGCGCCCGACGTGCTGTGCCTGCAGGAAATCAAATGCCGCGAGGAGCAATTCCCGCACGCCGCGTTCGAGGACGCGGGCTACACTCACCACATGGTACACGGCCAGAAAGGCTATCACGGGGTCGCCACCGTCAGCCGGATGCCGCTACGCGAAGTTAGCCGTCACGATTGGCAGGATAATGGCGAGGCGCGTCATGTCGGGGTCGAGGTACTCGGGACCGGCTTGGTGGTCGAGAATGTCTATATTCCCGCCGGGGGCGATTTGCCCGATCGCACGGTCAATGCGAAATTCGGCCAAAAGCTCGATTTCCTCGAGCGGATGGCGCGGTGGGCCGAAAAGGTCGATCGCCCGACGCTGATCGTCGGCGACTTCAACGTCGCCCCCCTCGACAGCGACGTCTACGATCACAAGGCGCTGCTCAAGGTCGTCAGCCACACTCCGATCGAATGCGCCGCGCTCGGCCGCTTTCGCGATGCGCACGGGTGGGCCGATCTCGGCCGCCAGTTCATCCCCGCGCCGGCCCGCAATTACTCATGGTGGTCATACCGCTCATACTGGCGGCAGAAGGACCAGGGGCGCCGGCTCGATCATATGTGGGCCTCACCCCAGCTCGCCGGCCAGGCAAGCGGGCACCGGGTGGTGGAGGAAACCCGCACCTGGCAGCAGCCGTCTGACCACGTGCCGCTGGTGACGGAGTTCGATCTCTGAACGCCGGCTCTCCGTCACGCCGGGCGGCCCAAGCCGTCGACGCACTGCGGCACGGGTGGGCGATCCAGGTCGGCACGGCACCGGCCCTGCTCCCCGTCGAAACCGCCGTGGGGGACGGCTGCGCGCGGTTGGCGCTGATTTCCGCCGCGCGCGCCGCCACGCTCAAGCTAGCCAACCAGCGCGAAGCCGCCGATCCGCACGCCCCGGTTCTGATCCGCGCGGCCGAGCCGCTAACCCTCACCGAAGCGCTCCCGATCGCCGACCCGGCGCTCGATCTCGCGGTGCCGCTCAAAGGGCCGTTCCGGGCCGAACCGATGGCGTGGCACGCCGAGGCCGCCGCGGCGCTCGAACTGGCGCGGATCGCCGGAATCCTGCCGGCGTTTCTGGTCGATCCCCGACCGCCCATCGAGCCGGTCGCGGTCGAGGTGGCCGACGTCGCCGCGTTGCTCGATCCCGCGGCGCTCGCCATCGCGACGCGCGCGCAATTGCCGATTGCCGCTGATGAGCACGCCGAGATCGTAGTGTTCCGCAGCCGCGATGACGTGCGCGAGCATACCGCGCTGATCGTGGGCCGGCAGTCGGCGGAGCGCACGCCGCTGGTGCGGATCCATTCCGAATGCCTGACGGGCGATGTCCTCGGTAGCCTCAAATGCGATTGCGGGCCGCAGCTCGACGCGGCGCTACAAGCGATCGCGAATGAAGCGCGATCGGGGGGCTGGGGCCTGCTGCTGTACTTGCGGCAGGAAGGGCGCGGGATCGGCCTGGTCAACAAGCTGCGTGCCTATCGCCTGCAGGATCAGGGGTTCGATACGCTCGAGGCCAATCGCCGGCTCGGCTTTCCGGCCGAGGCGCGCGATTTCCCGGTGGCCGCGCGGATGCTTGCCTTGCTGGGCGTGAAGTCGGTGCGGCTGATGACCAACAACCCCGCCAAAGTGAGCGCATTGGAAGCCGCCGGAGTCACGGTCGCCGAACGCGTGCCTCACCACCTGCCGCCGAACCCGCACAACGCCCGCTACCTCGCGACCAAGCGCGATGTGGCCGGGCACCTGCTGTAGTAGGGTTTAGCGCTCTTCGATGCGCTTCAGGCCGGCACCGAGGGCGTTTTCGCCCAAAGCCAGCCGTTCGTGCGACCAGTCGGCCACGAAAGTCGTGTTTCGGTCCACGCCGGGGGCGAGGCGGGCATCGTTGCCGACGATCGCCAGGCCGGCACTGGAATGGTTCTTGCCCTCGGCGGCGACGGCGATGAACGCGGAGTAGTTCTCCTTGTCCTGACCCTGCACAAACCAGTTATTGCTGATCTGTCCGGCCGCGCCGCCCGGCAGGTCGATCATGTAGTTGGTCGCCTTGCCGTGGGCATCGTCGAAGCTGGACGCGGCGACTTCGGTCCGCGCTGCGCGGCTCTTCAAATAGTGGCCGCCGCGGCCTTCCTCGAACCGGCTGCGGGTGACTCGGAGCTGTCCGTAGTCGCCGACGTAGATCGAATGCGCACAGCCACCTGGTCCCTCGCATGTGCCGAGGCGCGAGAAGGTCGAGCGGTCGACCACGATCCGGCCGGATGCGTCGGCAGCGCTGAGGATGCCTTGCTGGCTGTCACGGAACCACGATTGCGCGACCGTCAGGTCACCATGCTCGAGCCGGATTCCGGCGCCGTTGAAATCGGGCACGCGAATGTTCTGGAAGATCAGCCCGGCGACATCGGCACCGCGACCGCGCAACACCAGCGCCGCTTTGCCTTCGCACGCGCGGCCGTCGAACACGGCGGTGCCGGGGTCGGTTGCCAGGTAAGCGATCTGTCCATGTTCCTGGACTGCGCATTCGCCATAGCGGCCCGGAGCGATGGCGATGGATCCATCACGGTCGCCGATGGCGTCAACCGCCTGTTGCAGGTGAGCATAGCTCTGGCCGGTCTCCATCACGGTAAACGGTGCCGCGGCCTCCTGCGCCAGCAACGCGCCGAGCGGGATAGCCGCAATCGCCAGTGCGGCGATCACGCCCGCAATGATAAGCGAAGGGCGGGTCGGCATCTGTCGCGCGAGCTGGGCCATGGCCCCACGGCTAGCGATTAAGGGTTAACAAGCGGCTAAGACTTTCTCGGTCGCCCTCGTTTGGGGGGGATCGCTGGGGCCAGTTTGACGCCGCGTTTTGCCAGCGCCTCGCGCAGCAGGCATTCGAGCTGCGCGTTGACCGAACGCAGCTCGGCGCCCGCGAGCCGCTCGACCGCCTCGTGCAGCGCTGGATCGAGCCTCAGTGGAAACGCCTTTTTGTCCGGACCCGCCATCGATCGCGTTACGGGTACAACGTGCCCGCGTTCACCACCGGCTGCGTGTCGCGTTCGCTGCACAGCACGACCATCAGGTTGCTGACCATCGCCGCACGGCGCTCGTCATCCAGCTCGACTACGTTCTTCTCGCTGAGCAGCGCGAGCGCCATCTCGACCATGCCGACCGCGCCTTCGACCAGCGTCGTGCGCGCCGCGACAACTGCTTCGGCCTGCTGGCGGCGGAGCATCGCGCCCGCTATTTCCTGCGCGTAAGCGAGGTGAGTAAAGCCGCATTCGTCGACCGTGATCCCGGCAAGCCTCAGCCGCACGATCAGCTCGGTTCGCAGCTCGGCGCCGACTTGGTCATGGCTGCCGCGCAAGGTCACTTCCTGGTGGGCAAAATCGTCATAGGGATAGCGCGAGCCGATCGCGCGCACCGCGGCTTCGATCTGGACCATGACGAAGGCTTTGTAGTCATCGACATCGTACAGCGCCTGAGCGGTGTCGACCACGCGCCACACGACTTGCGCCGCCATCTCGATTGGGTTGCCACGCAAGTCGTTGACCTTGATCTTGTCGGATATGAGGTTGTTGGCGCGGACCGAGACCTTGCGCTTGCCCATCCACGGCCACACCCAGCGAAGGCCGTTATGTCGGTCCGTCCCGCGGTATGCGCCAAACAGCGTGATTGCGACCGCCTGATTGGGCTGGATCATGAAGAAGCCCTTGGCGAGGAGGACCAGAGCTATGACTGTCACCCCGCGCCCAATCACGAAACCGCCCACGGCTACCTCATCGGGATTGCTGCCGGCGAAGTCGACGAACCGCCAGCCGGTCCACACCAGCAGGGCGAGAAACAGCAGCAGCATCAGATAACCGCTCACCGACCACGCGCGGGTCTCATGGCTGACGGACATGGCAGGATGCGAATCGGTCATTTCTTTGTTCCCCCTCGATGATATAATTATGATATCATCATTCTCGGTTCCTTGCGTGACGTCAATCGCCTTTGCGCAAGTGGTTCTAATGCCTGCCGATAACCGTGAGGAACGCCGATCCGTAGGCCTCGAGCTTGCGTGCGCCGACCCCGGGAATCGTTCCGAGGATCGCCAGAGTCGCGGGGCGGGCAGCCGCCATTTCTCGCAAGGTCGCGTCATGGAAGATCACATAGGGTGGAAGCCCGGCCTCGCGCGCCAGCTCGCGGCGCAGCGCGCGTAGCGCCTCGAACAGCGGATCGTCCGTCGGGTTGGCCGCGGCCCGGCGCTCGCGCGGGGTGGGCAGTGGACGGACGATGGTGACGTCCTTGGCGCCGGTGAGAATATCGCGCGCGTCGCCGGCCAGCTTGAGGCCTCCATGCTCGGTCGCGATCAGGCTCCCGCGTGCCTGCAACGCGCGCGCCACTGCCGGAAGCAGGCGTGCATCGTCGCCTTCGACGATTCCGAACACGCTCAGGCGGTCATGCCCGCGCTGGCGGATGCGGGCATCTTCGGCGCCAGTGAGTACTTTCTGAACGTGGCCGAGGCCGAAGCTCTGCCCGGTCCGGTAGACCGCGCTGAGCAGCTTGCGCGCGAGTTCGCTGGCATCGAAAACCCCCGGCGCGGCGAGGCAGTTGTCACAATTGCCGCATTGTGCCGGCGGGTCCTCGCCAAAGTGCCGCAGCAAGATCGCCCGGCGGCAACCGGGTGTCTCGACCAAGGTTGCCAGCGCGTCCACGCGCGCACGCTCGCCCGCCAGTCGTATCGCCTCGACTTCGCCAAGCCTCTGGCGGGCCTGCGCGAAGTCGCCCGCCGCCCACAGCATCAGCGCGGTTGCGGGATCGCCATCGCGCCCGGCGCGGCCGGTTTCCTGATAATATCCTTCGATCGACTTGGGGATGCCGGCATGGGCGACGAATCGCACATCGGGCTTGTCGATGCCCATGCCGAAGGCCACCGTGGCGACGATCACCATGTCCTCGCTGGCGACAAACGCGGCTTGGTTGGCCGCGCGCACCGCCGGATCGAGCCCGGCGTGATAGGGCCGCACCGGACGACCGGTGGCCGCCGCCAGCCGCTCAGCCAGATCTTCGACCTTTTTGCGTGTCGGCGCATAGACGATCCCGGGTCCCGGTTGTTCAGCGAGCAATTGCGCCAGCTGGCGCGCGCCACTTTCGCGATGGCGGATGATGTAGCGGATGTTCGGCCGGTCGAACCCCGCCACTACCAACCCATCTTCGGGAATACCGAGCTGGGTGAGCACGTCAGCACGGGTGTGCGCGTCCGCGGTGGCGGTCAGCGCCAGGCGCGGCACCGCGGGGAAGGCGTCCATCAACGGGCGCAGCTGGCGATAGTCGGGGCGGAAATCGTGGCCCCACTCGGACACGCAATGCGCTTCGTCGATCGCGAACAGGGCCAGCGGCGCGGTGCTCAGCAGCTCGCGGAAGTGCGCCTGGCTGGCGCGCTCGGGCGCAACATAGAGCAAGTCCAGTTTACCCGCCCGGAACGCGGCGATCGTCGCCGCGCGGTCGTCGTCCACGCTGGTCAGCGTGGCGGCGGCGATCCCGTTGGCTCGCGCGCTGCGCAGCTGGTCGTGCATCAGCGCGATCAACGGCGAGATCACGATGCAAGTGCCGGACAGCAGCGTTGCCGGAAGCTGGTATGTCAGCGACTTGCCGGCCCCGGTAGGCATGACGGCAAGAGTCGAGCGGCCCGCCATGACGCGTTCGACCACGTGCCGCTGCGCGCCGCGAAATTCGCTGAAGCCGAACACTCGGTGCAGTGCGGCCTCGGCCTGCACCAGAGGATCGGCGCGTGTTTCCATGGCGGTGGCCTGTGGCACATCGCCCACCCACGGCAAATCGCGCAAAAAGCGGTTTCACGAGTTTTCCCGCGCCCCGCGCTCGGCTAGGGATGCGGGAGAGATCCACAAGGAGCCACTTCGATGACTAAGCTCGCGCTGATCGCGCTCGCCTCCGCCGCCAGCTTCGCTCTGTCCGCGTGCGGCAGCGCCGATGATGCTTCGCTGAACTCGCAGGCCGACACCGTCGAGATGCCGGCCGATGAAGCGCTCACCAATACCCCCGATCCGGCGGCCAATACCGCTGCCGTCGACAGCGCCGCGCAAGACGCGACCAAGACAGCCGAGGAGTCGACCGCTGCCAAGGCAGCCGACGACGCCGCCTCCGCTGCCGCCGACGCGACCGCCGCCGCCGCCGCCGCCGATGGCACCAAGCCGGTCACAACCGGCGCTCAATGATAGCGGCGGCGATCCGGCGGCGCGGGAGCTTGCTCCTTCCCGCAGCGCTGCTCGTCTCCGGATGCGGCCACGCCGACAGCGATCCCGGCCCCGGCGGGGTGACAGTGGGAGAAGCGCGCACGCTCGACGAGGCGGCCGCCATGCTCGATCGCCAGCAGCTGCCGACGCGCGCGCTGACGGCCAAGTCCTCGCCGTCAGCGGATGCGTCCCAAACCGCGCGATAGCAAACCGCGCGATAGTTCGCGCGGAACATCGACCGGTATGCTATCGTGCCCGCCAGGCTAATGGTCACGCTCGTCGATCCCGCGACCGATTTTTCCGCGCTGCCATCCGTGGCGGGCGATGTGTTCACCGCGCCGCTTAAGCGGCCGGCGCACGTCGGGGAAGACTGGCTCGAGCCCGCCCAGCGCATCTATTCGAGCGACGAAGACGCCATCTGGAACGCGTTGTTCGAACGGCAGATGGATATTCTGCCGGGCAAGGCGTGCGGCGCGTTCATGGCGGGGTTGCAGAAGCTCCATCTCAATCGCGGCGGAGTGCCCGAATTCGCCACGTTGTCGGAAGAACTCGCGCGGCTGACCGGCTGGAGCGTGGTCTCGGTGCCGATGCTGATCCCCGACCACGTGTTCTTCTGGCACCTCGCCAATCGCCGCTTCCCAGCCGGCAATTTCATCCGCGGCCGTGAAGCTTTCGACTATATCGAGGAACCGGACGTGTTCCACGACGTGTTCGGACACGTGCCGCTGCTAACCGATCCGGTGTTCGCCGACTACATGCAAGCGTACGGACGCGCCGGGTGGAAAGCGATGCGCTACAACCGGCTCAAGGCGCTCGGGGCACTTTACTGGTACACCGTCGAATTCGGGCTAATGCGTGAGGACAATGGCCTGAAGATCTACGGCGCGGGCATACTGTCGGGACCCCGCGAAGCTGTTTTTGCGCTCGAGGCGCAATCGCCCAACCGGATCATGCTCAATGTGGACCGGGTCATGCGGACCGATTACGTGATCGACGATCTGCAACCGACCTACTTCGTGATCGAAAGCTTCGCCGACCTTTACCACCAAACGGTCGAGCGCGATTTCGACCGTCTCTATAATTCACTCAATCCCGGCTTCACTTACGCCAATTCTGCGGTGATCGACGTCGACGACGCGCTTCACCGCGGAACACTGGAGTACCACCTTCGCGGCGGGCGCGGATCGAACGCCGCGCCGGCGTAAGGTAAAAGAAAACCGGCCCCGGAGAGTACCCCGGAACCGGCTTCCTAAACTTCAACCCTGCTTACTTCGCCGCGTTCGTGGCGGCGGCAGCCTCGGCCGGCGTGTTCGGGTCGGTCTTGTCGAGGGCGTGGTCGACCGCGTCATGCTTCGCGTCGGCCGAATCCTTTACGGCGTCGCCTTTTGCGTCCGAGATTTGGCCAGCATTCTCAGCCGCATCTACCTGATCCGCAGTGGCATCTTCGGCTGCGTTATTCTGCGATTCAGCAGTGTTCTCGGCCTTGCTGTCGCAAGCGGCGAGGCCCAGGCCCAGCGCGGCGGCGGATGCGATCGCGATCAATTTCTTCATAGTCGATCCCCTTGTCCCAGGTTGGCGCCGTCATCACCCGGACGAGTCATTCAATCGGACGGCGTTACAGGTACAATTCCCAGCTTTGCAGTGAGTTCCACGAATTGCGGCAAAATTGTGGAGGGGCGTTAGCGCAGCATCAGCCACGCCACCGCCGCGGCCCCCACCACGATGCGGTACCACGCGAACGGTGCGAACCCATGGCGGCTGACATACCTGACGAAAGCCCGGATCACCGCCAGAGCCACGATAAAGGAGACCACAAAGCCAAGCGCGATCAGGCCCCAGCCGATCGGCTGCGCGCCCGGGTCGACCGGGGTGCTGGGATCGATCAATTCGAGCACCGTCGCCCCGAGCATTGTCGGCACGGCGAGGAAGAACGAGAACTCAGCGGCGGTCTTGCGCCCCACACCCAGCGCCAGTGCCCCCATGATCGTGGCTCCCGACCGGCTGACCCCCGGGATCATCGCCAGACATTGCGCCAGCCCGATTCCAACGACCTTGCGCAGCGGCAGTTCGGCGACCGAACTGTCCGCTCCGGGTGTGACCGACTTCTCGATCCCGAGGATGGCGATGCCCCCGGCCAGCAGGGCCCAGCCGACCACTTGCGGGCTGCCGAGTAGAACGTCGATCTGGTCCTTGAGCAACAGCCCCAGCACCGCCGAGGGGATGAACGCGGCGAGGATGTTGCGAGCAAAGCGCAGGCCCGCCGGCTTGAGCGTCAGGACGCCGATGCCGGCATCCCAGAACGTCCGCCAGTAGACCACGATCACGGCTAGGATCGCGCCGAGCTGGATGACGACGTTGAACCGCGCCCAAGTGCCCGCATCATATCCGAACAGTTCGGAAGCGAGGATAAGGTGCCCGGTGGAGGAAACCGGCACGAATTCGGTCAGGCCCTCGACGATGCCGAGCAGAATGGCGGTAAGCGTCAGTCCCATGAGTCAACCGGGTGTGGCGGGCGCACTACCAAGTCAAGCGCCCGTCGCGCGCATCACCAGATGTGAACGCGCTGTTCCGGCGGCAGGTACAACTTGTCGCCCGGCTTGATGTTGAACGCGGTGTACCAGGCATCCTGGTTGCGGACCGCGCCATTGATCCGAAACTGGGCCGGGCTGTGCGTATCGGTCAAAAGCCGCTGGCGCCCCAGGTCGTCGCGAATATTCTCGCGCCACACTTGCGCCCAGCCCAGGTAAAACCGCTGGTCGCCGGTCAGCCCGTCGATCACCGGCGCATCGGCACCGTTGAGTGACATGTGATAGGCGCGATAAGCGATGCTGAGCCCGCCGTTGTCGGCAATGTTCTCACCCAGCGTGAGCCGCCCGTTGAGACACGCCTTGCCATCGTCATACGGGCAATACTGGGCGAACTGGGTGGCCAGAAGATCGCCCAGTTGGCTGAACTTGGCCAGATCGGCCGGCTGCCACCAGTCACGCAGGACACCGGCGGCATCGTACTTGGCGCCCTGATCGTCAAACCCATGGCTCATTTCGTGGCCGATGACCGCACCGATACCGCCATAATTGACCGCCGGGTCCGCCGACAAGGCGAAGAACGGCTGCTGCAGGATCGCGGCCGGAAACACCACTTCGTTGAACGACGGATTGTAATAGGCGTTCACCGTCTGTGGCAGCATGCCCCATTCGGTGCGGTCGACCTGCTTGCCGAGCCGGTTACGTTCGAAATTGACCATCCACTCGGTTGCGCGGACGCGATTGCCGAGGGCGTCGCCGGGACGGATCACCAAACCTTCATAAAGCTTGGGACTGTCCGGATAGCCGATCTTGGGGTTGAAGCTTTGCAGCTTGGCCTGTGCCTGCACTTTGGTCTGCGGGGTCATCCAGGTGTTTTCGGCGATGCTGACCGCCATCGCCCTGCGCAAGTTGGCCACTAGGTCCTGCATCGCGACCTTGCTTGCGGGCGGGAAATAGCGCGCCACGTAAAGCGCGCCGAGCTGCTCGCCCAACAGGCTCTCGGTCTCGGAGATGGAACGCTTCCATCGCGGCCGCTGCTGCTCCTGACCGGACAGGAACTTGCCGTAGAACGCAAACCGGGCATCATCGATGTCGGTTGGCAACGCGCCCGCGTTGCCGCCCAGGAACTTGGTCACCATGAACGCCTTGAGCGTGCCCAGATCGGTACGGGTCAGCAGCTTCATCATCTCGGGCGCCCCGCCACCGATACCGGCAATCGTTTGGTCGGTCAGCTTGAGTTGCTTGATCTCAGCCGCGGTCGGCGGAATTTGCGACACCAGGAAGCGCGTCTGGCTGCCCAGCTTGGCGGCCGCCAGTTGCTGCGCCAGCGGATATTGCGGTGCCAGCGCGAGCAACTGCGCGCGGGTCAGCTTGTGGTAGGTCAGATCTGGATCGCGCAGCACCTGACGGGCCCATTCAAGTTGCGCCACCTTGTGTTCGAACGCATAGACCTGGTCCGCAGTGGCGGCCGGAGTGGCGTAGCCCGCTTTGCCCAGCATGAACGTCAGGTACTTGCGGTACTCGGTCTGGATGGCGCGGTTGCGCTCGCTATCGACCAGGTAGTAATCGCGGTCGGGCAGCCCCATGCCGTTGAACCCCAGCGAAACGATGTAGCTGTTGGGATCCTTGTCATCGACGGTCACCCCGGTCGAGATCAGCGCGGGATAGCCCGCCTGAGGAAACAACTGGGCGAGCTGGGTCAGTGTCTTAGCTGATTTTATCCGTGCCAAGTACGGCTGGGCCGGGGCCAATCCGGCCGCGTCGATCGCCTTTTGATCCAGGAACGTGTTATAGGCATCGACGATCCGGCGCTGTTGCGTGCCCGCGGCAGGCGTCGTGGTCACCAGATCGGAAACCAGCTTGTCGACGTCGCTGGTCGATTTCTCGCCCAGCACATCGAACGATCCAAAGCGCGCATATTCGCCCGACAGCGGATTGGCGGCGCGCCACTTGCCGTTGATGTAAGCGTTAAAGTCGGTCCCGGGATTGACCGTGGGATCGAACTGGGTGGGGTCAACGCCCCACGTGCCGAAGGTCATCTGCGGGGCGGTGCTCTTGGCGCGCGCGTCTTGCGCAGCAGCGGGCACAGCCAAGGCAATCACGGCCGCCGAAGCGCCGAGGGCAACAATGCATCGAAACATCAAGAACGGCCTTTCGAGAAATCCCCATGGCGAATGGGCCACGCGGAAATATGCAATCACCCTAGCGCGTTACCGTCCCGGTTGGGACGCCGCTAGTCGGTTTCTATTGCAACTTGTCGATTAACCGCGGCTGGCGAGCGGTCAGGCGTGCGTCCGATCATCGAATTGGAGTGCCGCGAGGCGGGCATAGAGCCCACCGTGCGCAATCAGCTCGGTGTGGGTGCCTTGTTCGACGATGCGACCGTCGTCCATCACCACGATCCGGTCGGCCGCCCGTACCGTCGCCAAGCGGTGGGCGATGACCAGCGTGGTGCGGTCCAGCATCAGCCGCTCGAGCGCATCCTGAACCAGCCGCTCGCTCTCGGCGTCAAGCGCGCTGGTCGCTTCGTCGAGCAGGAGGATCGGCGAGTCGCGCAAGATCGCGCGGGCAATAGAGAGCCGCTGGCGCTGTCCGCCCGAGAGCCGCGCGCCGCCCTCACCTAGGAATGTGTCGAGCCCTTGAGGTAAGGCGCGCAGGAACGTTTCGGCATTGGCTGAGCGCGCCGCGTCCCAGATCGCGTCCTCGCTGGCGTCCCACGCACCGTAGCGCAGGTTATCGCGCGCGTTGGCGGCAAACAGGATCCCGTCCTGCGGCACCAGCGCCATGCGCCTGCGGATGTCCGCGGGGTCGACCGATGTCAGCGGCACGCCGTCGAGCCGGATCGTGCCCACCTGCGGATCGTAGAAGCGCATCGCCAGCTGGAACAAGGTCGACTTGCCGGCGCCCGACGGGCCGACCACCGCCACGGTCTCGCCCGGCTCGATAGTCAGGTTCAGGCCGGAGACCGCCGCCACTTCGGGCCGGGTCGGATAGCGGAACGTCAGATTCTGGAACGCCAGGCTGCCGCGCGCCGGCGTCGGCAGCTCGAGCGGGCGCGCGGGCGGCGCG
>JBDSUJ010000143.1:0-15965 GCA_039927815.1 Croceibacterium sp.
GGCGCCTCGGGTCGCCACGCGAACAGCAAACCGCCGACCGCCGGCCCGACGACGGTGCCAACTTGCCATGCGATCGAACCGAACGCGATCGCGCGCGGCAGCAGCGCGGGCGGGACGATATTGGGAGCGATGGCGCTGAGCGCCGGCCCGTTGAACACGCGCGCCGCGCCGTGGCCCGCGGCAAGCGAGAACAGCAGCGGCAAGCTGAGCTCATCACGCCAGGTGGCGTACGTGAGTGCTATCGCCAGCAGGCAATCGACCCCGTTGGCGATGAGCACCACCTGGCGGCGGTCGTAGCGATCGGCCGCTACCCCCGCGAGCGGGGTCAGCAGCATTAGCGGAAAGAACTGCGCCGCGCCGAGCAGTCCGAGCATGAACGCGGCGTCGCGCGGGCTCATGCCGTAATCGCTGCGCGCGACATCGTAGACCTGGTATCCCAGCAGCACGACCATCGACAGGGTCGCGAACACTGCCAGGAACCGGGCGAGCCAAAAATGGCGATACGCGGGGATCTGGAGCGGGGATGTAGGCTGCGCGGCGGCGTCGGTCACCCGTCCGCCATGGCAGGCGGGCAACGCGCTGCCAAGCGAGGCTTATCTACGATTCGACTTAGGTAAGATTGCTCAGCCGCGCGCGCGCAAGCGCGGGTTGGGCTGCAGTTCCGCGATCATCGCCATGAAATCGTCGAGCCGGAGAATGCGCTCGAACTGAAGACCGGCGCGGTCGTCGGTAACCCAGATACAATAGGCCTCGATGCGGCCGATGATCGGCAGCCGGATGATCATCCGGTCGCCGCGGTCAATCGCGGGCGGGGCATCGACCATGAAGCCGTGTGCGGAAATGTTGCAGACGTGCAGCTTCATGTCGCCACGAGCGCGATGCTCGCCGATGACCGGGAAATCGACCGGGTGCCGCGTCGAACGGCGCAGATCGGTTACGGAAAGCTGAGCTCCGACAGGCATTCGTCCGCGACCTCCCCTGTGCGCGTCTTGAATGTCCTCATCGCAGCAAATGTTGCACAAACCGTAAAGGCGAGCGTTGTGCGCGTCAGCGGAGCAGCGCGTGCTTCTTCTTGCCGAGCCGCAGGCGACCCGGAGCCGCGGTCGCGGCAGGGTCGGTCACCGGTTGTTCGTTAAGCCACAGCGCGCCTTCGGCGATCTTGCGCTTCGCTTCACCGTTGGACGCTGTGAAGCCGAGCGCGGTGCAAGCGGCGGCAAGCGTGATCCCTTCGGCCGGCAGCTCCAGCGTCGGCAGATCGTCGCTTGCGCCGCCGGCGAATGCTGCGCTAGCGGTGGTCTGGGCAGCGCGGGCCGCATCATCGCCGCGCACAAGGCGGGTGGCTTCGTTGGCGAGCACGACCTTTGCTTCGTTGATTTCGGCCCCGCCGAGCGCTTCGAGGCGGACTGTTTCGGCGAGCGGAAGGTCGGTGAACAGGCGCAGGAACCGGCCCACATCGCGATCGTCGGTGTTGCGCCAGAATTGCCAGTAATCGTAATGCGTCAGCTGCGCTTCGTTGAGCCAGATCGCGCCCGACACCGACTTGCCCATCTTGGAGCCATCGGCCTTGGTGATCAGCGGCGTGGTCAGTCCGAACACCTCGGCGCCATCCATCCGCCGGGACAGTTCGACCCCGTTGATGATGTTACCCCATTGATCGCTGCCGCCCATTTGCAGGCGCACGCCGCGGGTTTGCGCGAGATGGCGGAAATCGTAGCCCTGCAGGATCATGTAGTTGAATTCGAGGAACGTCATCGGCTGCTCGCGTTCGAGCCGCAGGCGGACCGAATCGAAGCTCAACATCCGGTTGACGGTGAAGTGCGTGCCGACTTCCTGCAGCAGTTCGATATAGCCGAGCCGGCCCAGCCAGTCATGGTTGTTGACCATGACCGCGTCGGTCGGCCCGTCCCCAAACGTCAGCAACCGCCCGAACGCCTGCATGATCGAGGTGATGTTGGCCTCGATCGCATCGTCGGTCAGCATCTTGCGGACTTCGTCCTTGCCGGTCGGGTCGCCGATCCGGGTGGTGCCGCCACCCATCACCACAACCGGTTTGTGGCCGGTCTGCTGCAGCCGGCGCAGCAGCATCATCGAGACCAGGTTGCCGACATGGAGGCTTGGCGCAGTGGCGTCGAAGCCGATATAGCCCGGCACGACTTGCAGCGCGGCCAACGCGTCGAGCGCGTCCGCGTCGGTCACTTGATGGATGTAGCCACGCTCGTCGAGCAGGCGAAGCAGGTCGGATCTGTAACTAGTCATGGCGGCGCGCCGCCTAGCATGGAGCGCACCGCATGCAAACGCACCAGCTGGTCTCGCACCCCGGGCATCCCCCGGTGCAAGTGAGTGCAATCCAGGCGCGGGTGATCGGGTTTGACAGCCAGTGGCTGCGGCTACGGTGGCGGATCGAAGGCGCGCAAGCACTGGTGGTCCCGGCCTTTGCCGGGCGCGGCCGTGCCGACGAGCTATGGCGCACGACTTGTTTCGAGGCCTTTCTCAAGCCCGTAGGCGGAGACGCCTATGTCGAGCTCAACCTCTCGCCCAGCGAGCGGTGGAACATCTATGACTTCGCCAGCTACCGCCACGGCATGAGCGAACGGCCGATGCCGCGCGAGCCCGATTGCACGCTGCGCCAGGGCAGCAGCTTTGCGATCTTCGACGCCGCGATCCCGGTGGCGGGATTGCCCGCCGGACCCTGCGCGCTCGGCCTGGCCGCGGTGGTCGAGGAACACGGCGGGACGATCAGTTACTGGGCCCTGGTCCATCCGGACGGCCCGCCCGACTTTCATGCCCCGGCTTGCTTCGCCGCCACGCTTGCGCCACCGGCCGCGAAATGATCGGGCAAACGTCATGAAATTCGGCATCGATCGCCTGCTCGCCGAGCCCGAGCTGCGCGCGCCGCTTGCCGGCAAGCGGGTCGCGCTGGTCGCGCATCCCGCCTCGGTGACGCTCGACCTGACTCATTCGCTCGATGCCCTGATCGCGGCCGGGATCAACGTCACGGCCGCGTTCGGGCCGCAACACGGCATCAGGGGCGACAAGCAGGACAACATGGTCGAGACGCCGGACGAGACCGACGCCCGTTACGGCATCCCGCTGTTCAGCCTGTATGGCGAGGTGCGCCGCCCGACCGGCGAGATGATGAGCGCAGCCGACGTATTCCTGTTCGACCTGCAGGACCTCGGCTGCCGCATATACACCTTCTGCACGACGCTGCTCTACCTGCTCGAAGAGGCTGCCCGGACCGGCAAAAGCGTGTGGGTCCTCGATCGGCCCAACCCGGCGGGGCGCCCGGTCGAAGGCACGCTGTTGCTCCCGGGCCATGAAAGCTTTGTCGGTGCCGGGCCGATGCCGATGCGCCACGGGATGACGATGGGCGAGATGGGGCAGTGGTTCGTCAATCACTTCGCTCTCGACGTCGATTACCGGGTGATCGAGATGCACGACTGGCTGCCCGAGGCCGCACCGGGTTTCGGGTGGCCGGACGACCGCGTGTGGATCAACCCGAGCCCCAATGCCGCCGGGCTCAACATGGCGCGCGCCTATGCCGGGACCGTCATGCTCGAAGGCGCGACCCTGAGTGAAGGGCGGGGGACGACCCGGCCGCTGGAGGTGCTGTTCGGAGCGCCCGACATCGACCAGGGCGCGGTGCTGGCCGAAATGAACCGCGTCTCGCCCGCGTGGCTGGCGGGCTGCGCGATCCGCGAGTGCTGGTTCACGCCGACCTTCCACAAGCACGCAGGAGAGCTATGTAACGGCTTGATGATCCATGCGGAAGGCAGGTTCTACGATCCCTTGGCGTTTCGCCCATGGCGGCTGCAGGCGCTCGCGTTCAAGGCGGTTCGGCGCCTCTATCCCGACTATCCCCTATGGCGCGATTTCGCCTACGAGTACGTGTTCGACCGGCTCGCGATCGACGTGATCAATGGCGGGCCGGGTTTGCGCGAATGGGTCGATGATGCGCAAAGCCAGCCAGGCGACCTCGATATCATTGCGTCACACGACGAACAGGCGTGGCGCCAGGACGTGGCCGGACTGCTGCTCTATTGAGCGGGCGCGGCGAGGAGGGAAAAATGCTCAAGCTGTACAGTTTCGGCCCGATGGCGAATTCGCTGAAGCCCATGCTGACTCTGTTCGAGAAATTCGAACAGGGGGAAGGGTTCGAAGTCCACCGGCTGAACCCGGCGCAATTCGAACACCACAGCGACTGGTTCAAGGCGATCAATCCGCGCGGCCAGGTGCCGGCACTCGACGACCGGGGCCGCATCGTGACCGAAAGCACGGTGATCTGCGAGTATCTCGAGGACGCCCATCCCACCACCGTGGTGCTGCGCCCAGACGACCACTATGACCGCGCCCAGATGCGGGTGTGGACCAAATGGGTCGACGAGTATTTCTGCTGGTGCGTGTCGACCATCGGGTGGCATCGCGGGGTCAGCCACATGGCGAAGGCGCTGAGCGACGACGAATTCGACGCGCATCTGAAGAACATTCCGGTCCCCGAGCAGCAGGTCAAGTGGCGCCGGGCCCGCGACGGCTTCCCGCAGGAACTGCTGGACGAGGAAATGCGCAAAATCGCGGTCTCGGTGCGCAAGCTCGATGATCACCTCGCCAATCATGAATGGCTGGCGGGCGGGATCTATTCCTTGGCCGACATCTGCAATTTCGCCATCGCCAACGGTATGCAAAACGGCTTTGCCGAACTGGTAAACCCGGGAAACACGCCGCACCTGGTGCGCTGGATCGAGCAGATTCAAGCTCGGCCGGCAGTTCGAGCGATGTTCGCCAGCATCCCGCGCGAGCAACTGGGCCCGCCGAAGGACAACTAGGCCCTGTGCGCACGCTCGACAGAGCGGCCTTCACACACCGTCTTGACCATTGGGGCGCTCCCCGAGGGGACGTCGATCGCGATTAACGGCGGCGGTGGACGGAGGCGACCAGGATGAACGAGATGTACATCAACAGGTACCAGGCGCCGAGCTTGGTTGGTGAAACCATAGTCCACGCGTGCGCTTGGCTGGGGTATGTCCACGCCCGGGCGAAAGTGGCGAGGTTCTCGGCCACCCAGATGAAGGCCGCCACCAGAAGCCAGCCAAGCAGCAGCGGCATGCGCCGCTCGGCGCGCCACGCCGTGAAGCACGCTTGCGTGCGCCAGAACAGTAACGCGATGGCCCCGAACAGCGCGATCCGCACATCGGGCAGCCAGTGATGCGCGAAGAAATTGACATAGACCGCGGCTGCCAGTCCTTGCGGCCAGAGCGCCCGCGGCCACGGCTCGAAACGCACGCGAAATATTCGCGAGACCCTCGCTAGGTAGCTGCCGACCGCGGCGTACATGAAACCGGAGAATAGCGGCACGTTGCCGATCCTGAGCAGCGCCGGCTCAGGGTAGATCCAGGAACCGGCCGAAGTCTTGAACAGCTCCATGACCGTGCCGACGACATGGAACGCGAGGATAACTTTGGCTTCTTCGAACGTCTCCAGCCGCAGCGCGAGCATGGCAATCTGGATCGCCAAGGCCGCGAGCGTGACGAAATCGTAGCGCGCCAGCGGCGTGTTGGCCGGGTAGAGCAAGTGCGTTCCCACCAGCAGCGTCAACATCAGCGCGCCGAATAGGCACGCCCACCCTTGCTTGAACCCGAACAGCGCGAATTCGTAGAGCCAGCTCCGCCAGCCGGGTGTCGGCGAATAGGCCTCCAGCTGCGCTCGAAAGCGGGCAAACCGGGTGTGGCCGGGCAACTCCATGCCGCGGTCCCGGGCTAGTCCTTGGGGACCAGCGCCAGCAGCCGGCTGTAGAACAGCTCGAGCGTGTTGGGCTTAAGCGCGGCGGCGGGATTGTTCCAGCCCAGTGTGGCAACGTACCACTTGCCCGCGGTGGTCTTGAGCAGCCAGCTCAGATTGAGCACGCCGGGCTCCGAACCGCCCTTGTAACCGACGTAGTCAAAGCCGGCAGGCCGGGGCCTGATGCCGGGGTTTACCGCGAGAATCTGGAGCGTGGTGGGGTCTGGCAGCGCCCGCAACCGGTCGAGGATTCCCGCCAGGTCGCGGCTCGACGCGAACCATTCGACGCCGATTGCGCGCGGGGCGGAGCCGATCTTGCTCGCGATGGCGACGCCATCGAGAGGGCCGGACGGCAGCGCGCTCAGTCGCCGGCCCCGTTCGCTTGGTGAGGCGCCGGGGTAAGCCTGCAGAGCGGTATCGTCACCGCCCTTGAGCTGGAACACCTGCCGGGTGGTCAGGAACGGCCGATTGGACTCGGGATGGGCATGGTGCGAAGCGACCATCTCGGTGTCGATCGCCGCTTGCCCGACGAGCGTGATCAGCGTGTCGGTGGCGGTGTTGTCGCTGATCGAGATCATCATTGTCGCCAGGGTGGCGAGCGTGACTGGCGCATCCCTGGGCCAGTCCTGCATCTGGCCGCTGGGTAGCGACGGCTCCCTGAGGGTGACAACATCGCCCCAGTGCCGTTGGCCGGCGGCTATCTGGTGCGCCAGCGCCGACAGCACATATAGCTTCATGGTCGAGCCGATCGCCAGTTCGCGGTCGGGTTGGAAAGCTAGCAGCGGAACGCCGCCTTCGAGCGGCGCCAGCAGTGCTGTGGTGACACCGGGAAACTTGCGCAAATCGGCGACGATCTTGTCGGCGTTGTCGCCGAGCGGGTCGAACTGGCTCAGCCGGAAACCGTCGATCCGAAACGGCGCCGTTGCTTCAAGGTGCATCTCGCCGTGGGCAATCGCCCGCTCGAATCGCAAAGCGATGCGGAAAGTGCCGGCGGCCGGCTGAGGCGCGACGCTGTCGACGCCCTTGAGCGTGCCGAATTGAGTTTCCAACTGGCTGCCCAGCGAGCGAAAGCGATCTTCCGGAATGGCGGCCACGAACACCGGGGCGAACACCTGGGCAAACGGTTTGCCGCCGTGCCACACCGCGATGGCGTCCGCCGCGCGCGCTTGCGCGACTTGGTCAAGAGCCGGGCTCGCCTGCGCCGCGGCCGGTTGGGCCGTAACGACCAGCCAGATCGCCGTTACCAGTTTCGCCAATCGCATCGCGTCCTCCCTGAGGGGCCAGTTGGTGCCTGTTCGCGCGCTGGTAGACAAGTGCAGCGCGGACTTGCACTACCAGCGCGTGGGGGTGGATTTTTTCCGCAGGATGAACTGGTTCGGCGCGCACCGGGCCCGAGTTTACCTATCGCTCCTGGCCACGGTCAACGTGGTGGTGGTGATCTTCCTGGTGGCGACGTCGCGCCACGGAGTGGATCGCAACGGTTTCCTGCTCGGGACCGACTTCCTCAGCTTCTGGACCGCCGGGCACATGCTCGAAGCCGGCGCCAATCCTTACGACGTCGCGGCGCATATCGCCGCGCAGCAGCGCTACTTTACCGCGCCACATTCCTACACCGCGTTCTTCTATCCGCCGACCTTCCTGCCGCTGTGCGCCCCGCTCGGATGGCTGCCATATTTTCCCGCGCTCGTGGCGTGGCTGATGGCAACCGGGGCAGGGTACCTGGCGGTCGCGCGGCTGTGGCTGCAGGCGCTGGCGGTCAACTGGCCACTGTGGCTGCTGGCGCTGGCGTTTCCGCCGGTCGTCGTAACCTTGAGCCACGGGCAGACCGCCTTCCTGGTCGCCGCCCTGCTGGGCCTCGGCACGCTGTGGGTCGGACCGCGCCCAGTGCTGGCGGGGGTGTGCTTCGGACTGGCGACGATCAAGCCGCAATTCGGCCTGCTCGTGCCGCTGGTCTTGTTGATAACCCGTGAGTGGCGGGTCATCGTCGCGGCGGGAGCAACGGCGGCGCTGCTCGGACTTGCCGCGACCGCCGCGCTTGGGCCGCACGTGTGGAGCGATTGGCTGGTGGTCAGCCGCGAGGCGCAAGGCGTCCTCGAACAAGGCGCGGTCGGCTTCGCCAAGATGGCTAGCCCATTCGCCGCGGCGCGCTTGCTGGGGTGGAGCATACCGCTGGCATATGGCGTGCAGATCGTGGTCGCCGCGGGTGTCGCCAGCGCGCTCGCGTGGGCCGGATGGCGGCGTCCCTACACCCTCGCGCTCGGCGCGGCCATGCTGGCGGGAGCGCCGTTGGTCACGCCGTTTGTGCTCGATTATGACCTGGTGCTGCTCGCGTTCCCGCTGATCTGGCTGGCCGGCCAGACCTTCCGCCCATGGGAGAAGTTGATCGCGGGGCTCGCGTTCATCATCGCGCTGTTCGCCCGCTCGGCCGGCGAACATCTCGGCGCGCCGCTGGTGCCGCTGGTCCTGATCCCGCTGTTCGCGATTCTGGTCGCGCGCGCGCGCGGCCTAGGCGTCGATCAGGTCCGGGTTTAGTTCGCCGGCCCGGTTCTGGATGAAATTGAACCGGTGCTCCGGGTTACGGCCCATCAACTGCTCGACCAGTTCCGCGATCGCGTGCCGCTGCTGATGCTCGGCGGGCAGCGTAATGCGAATCAGGCTGCGCGTTAGGGGACTCATCGTGGTTTCGCGCAGCTGGTTGGGATTCATCTCGCCCAGGCCCTTGAAGCGGCTGACTTCGATTTTCTTGCCCTTGAACACGCTCGCTTCGAGTTCGCTGCGGTGCGCTTCGTCGCGCGCGTAGTGGGTTTCCTTGCCCGCGGTCAGGCGGAACAGCGGCGGCTGGGCGAGATAGAGATGCCCCTGGCGGACTATCTCGGCCATTTCCTGGAAGAAAAAGGTCATCAGCAGCGTGGCGATATGCGCGCCGTCGACATCGGCATCGGTCATGATCACCACCCGGTCATAGCGCAAGTTGTCGGGGTTGCAGTCCTTGCGGATGCCGCACCCGAGCGCGAGCTGGAGGTCGGCAATCTCGGCATTGGCGCGAATCTTGTCGGCAGTGGCGCTGGCGACGTTGAGGATCTTGCCGCGGATCGGCAGGATCGCCTGGGTCTTGCGATCGCGCGCCTGCTTGGCGCTGCCGCCGGCGCTGTCGCCTTCGACGATGAACAGCTCGGTCTCGCCTTTTCCTTCGCCGGAGCAGTCGGTGAGCTTGCCTGGCAGGCGCAGCTTGCGCGCGCTGGTGGCGGTCTTGCGCTTGATCTCGCGCTCGGCCTTGCGCTTCAGGCGCTCGTCCATCCGCTCCATCACCGCGCCCAGGACCGCCCGCCCGCGTTCCATGTCGTCGGACAGGAAATGGTCGAAGTGATCGCGCACCGCGTTCTCGACCAGGCGGGCGGCGTCAGGGCTGGTGAGCCGGTCCTTGGTCTGGCTCTGGAATTGTGGGTCGCGCACGAACACCGACAGCATGACCTCGCTGCCGGTCACGATGTCGTCGGCGGCGATGTCCTTGGCCTTCTTTTGCCCGATCAGTTCGCCGAACGCGCGGATGCCCTTGGCGAGCGCCGCGCGCAGGCCCTGCTCGTGCGTTCCGCCGTCGGGCGTGGGCACGGTGTTACAATAATAGCTGTAGGCCCCGTCGGACCATAGCGGCCACGCGACGGCCCATTCGACCCGCCCCTGGTTGTCGCCGTTATGCGCGGGGAAATCCTGGCTGCCGGAAAAAAACTCGGTGGTGACGCACTCGCGTTCGCCGACTTGCTCGCGCAAATGGTCGGCCAGGCCGCCGGGGAACTGGAACACCGCCTCCACCGGCACATCCTCGCTCGCCAGCGCCGGGGCGCACTTCCAGCGAATCTCGACTCCGGCGAACAAGTAGGCTTTCGAACGCGCCAGCTTGAACAGTCGTGCCGGCTTGAACTGCCGGCTTTCGAAGATCTCCGCATCGGGGACAAAGCTGACCGTGGTCCCGCGGCGGTTCGGGGCGGCGCCAGCGGCCTTGAGCGGCCCGAGCGACAGCCCCCGCGAAAATTCCTGCACATAGAGCTGGCGGTCGCGCGCCACTTCGACCCGCGTGTGGACGCTGAGCGCGTTGACCACGCTGACCCCGACCCCGTGCAGGCCGCCGCTGGTCGCATACGCCTTGCCCGAGAACTTGCCGCCCGAATGGAGCATGGTGAGGATCACCTCGAGCGCGGATTTTCCCGGATACTTGGGATGCTCGTCGACCGGCATCCCGCGGCCGTTGTCGGTGATGGTCAGGCGCCCCGCGCTTCCTTCCGGGCCTTCCTCCAGCGTGACTTCGAGCCGCGTGGCGTGGCCGGCGACCGCTTCGTCCATCGCGTTGTCGAGGACTTCGGCCGCAAGGTGGTGGAGCGCGCGCTCATCGGTGCCGCCAACGTACATGCCCGGCCGGCGCCGAACCGGCTCCAGCCCTTCGAGGACTTCGATCGCGCTGGAGTCGTAGTCGCCACCGCCCGCGGGCAACTGGTCGAACAGGTCTTCGGACATGGGGCGGTTATAGGGCGCGGATTCCGGCAGGTTCAAGCAGCGCCGGCAGGTTTTCCGGCGTCGTCAGAATTTGGTTGGCGCGGGCTCGGCGATGCTGACCGTGCCGGCCCCGACGGAGCGAACTTCCATCGCGCGTTCGCCGAGCCCGCTCGCGCGAAACCGAAACGGTCCGTCGAGGCCGAGGAATCCGTCGTCGGCGACGATCCGCGATATCGGAAAATTGCGCCCCGGCTGCCATTCGCGCGCGACCCGCAGCGTCAGCAGGACCGCGTCATAGCCGAGCGTGGCAACGCGGTAAGGCTGGACGCCGAACCGACTCTGATAACTGGTCACGAACTGCCGATACCGCGCGTCTGACACGGCCGAAAACCACGCGCCCCGCAGCGGCACGCTGGTCGTAAGGCTGGTCTCGCCGCTCCACAGTTCGGTGCCGAGAATCTTGGGGCGGGTGGTGCCGGAACCCAGCACGGTCGCACCGTTGGCGGCGATCCGCGGGCTGTCGGCGATCAGCACCGCGTCGAACCCGCCCTTGGCCTTGAGCCGGTTTGCCGCGCTGACAATTGAGGTATTGCCGCGGTCGTACCGCTCGGTCCCGGCCATGCTGCCGCCGGCCCGCCGAACCGATTGCTCCAGCGCGGCGGCGGCACGCGTGCCGTAGTCGCCGTTGGGCACCAGCGCCGCGAACCGGTTGATGGCATGGGCCCGGGCATAGCGCACGGTGCGTTCGATCGATTGTTCGGGCACGTGGCCCATCACGAACACGTCGGGTTGGGCGATGGTGGCATCGTTCGAGAACGTCACCAGCGGCACTTTGGCCGCGCGCGCCTGCGCCATCACCGGCGCCACGTCTTCGCGCAGCAGCGGGCCGAGGATAAGCTTGTTGCCGTCGCGGATCGCCGTGGCGGCCGCGGATGCCGCGTTGGTTCCGGTGTCGTAAGTGGTGATCCGCAGGTTCTGCGCGTTGGTATCGATCAGAGCCATCGTCGCGGCATTGGCGATCGAGCGGCCGACAGCCGCATTCTCGCCGGTTAATGGCACCAAGAGCGCAATCCGATGTCGTGCGCTGTCGGTCGGCAAGACCGAATCGCTGGGGCCGACGGGGGTCGGGAGCGGAAGCGGAGCGGGCACGGGACGCCCGCGCGGGATGGCCTGACAGGCCCCGAGCGCGACCGTCATCGCGGCGATACCGAATATCCGGCGGGTAATCATGCTTGCCGCTCCCATGGTCACTGGGCCACAAGCGCCGGGTGGGCGACGCCGAACCTTCCATCGAACCTCTGCCAGGTCCGCTTGCCGCCGGCCTCTACATTGTCGCCACGCCCATTGGCAATCTCGGCGACATCACCATGCGCGCGGCCGAGACCCTGCGCCGCTGCGATGCGATCGCGTGCGAGGATACCCGCGTCACGCAGAAGCTTATCCGTCACTTGCGGCTCACCAAGCCGCTGTGGCGCTATGACGATCATAGCTCGCCCGAAACCCGCGCCCGCTTGCTCGAGGCCATGCGAATGCAAGCCGTTGCCCTGGTCAGCGATGCCGGCACCCCGCTGATTTCCGATCCCGGCTATCGCCTGTTGCGCGAAGCCCGCGCCGCCGGAATCTTGGTCACCAGCCTGCCAGGTCCGAGCGCTCCGGTGCTGGCGCTGACGCTGGCCGGTTTGCCGAGCGACCGGTTTCTGTTCGCGGGCTTTCTCCCCACCAAGGACAAGGCGCGTCGCGACGTCCTGCAAGATCTCGCGAGTGTGCCCGCGACCTTGGTATTTTTCGAAACCGCGCCGCGCCTCGCGAAATCGCTGGCAGCGATCGACGAGGTGCTTCCCGGCCGCGAGGTGGCTGTCGCGCGCGAGCTGACCAAGCTCTACGAAGAATGCCGCACCGGCACCCCCGCAGAGTTGATGAGCCACTACAGCGCGCATCCGCCGCGCGGCGAAATCGTGCTGCTGGTTGGGCCCCCGGGACCCCGATCGGCCGGCGCGGTCGATTCCGATGCACTGCTGCGCGAGGCGCTGCGGATCGAAAAACCATCGCAAGCGGCAGGCCGGGTCGCCAAATCCACAGGACTCGATCGCAGGCAGCTTTACGCCAGGGCGCTCGAGCTGAAGTGAAACGCAAGGCCGCCGAGAAACGCGGTCGCCGGGGCGAGGGGTTCGCGGCCTGGTGGCTGCGTTTCCACGGATGGCGAATCGTCGAGCGCCGGGTCAAGACCGCGCGCGGCGAGATCGACCTGATTGCGCGGCGAGGGCGCACGATCGCCTTCGTCGAGGTCAAGTGGCGCGCGACGGTGATCGAGCGGGATCGCGCAATCGATGAGCATCGCCTGCGCCGGGTCGGAGCGGCCGCCGAAGCCATCGCGCATCGCTATGCCGCGCCTACCGACACCGTGCGGGTCGACGTGCTGCTGCTTGCACCGCGGCGCTGGCCACGCCACATCGTCAACGCCTGGCAGCCCTGATCCTTCAACAGGCTCAGAAGAGCGGAGAACCGAATGTCATTGCGTATCGCGGTCCAGATGGACCCGCTGGAAGGCATCAATATCGGCGGGGATTCCTCGTTCGCGCTGATGCTCGCCGGGCAGGCGCGTGGGCACCGCATATGGCACTACGACGTGCACACGCTGGCGTGGGAAAATGGCCGGATCACCGCGTGGGCGCGCCCGGTGAGGGTGCAACGCGTGCCCGGGGACCACCATGCTTTCGAAGGCGAGTCGGCGAAAATCGACCTCGCTGCGGACATCGACGTGATCCTGATGCGGCAGGATCCGCCGTTCGACCTCGGCTATATCAGCGCCGCGTTGTTGCTCGACCGGCTGGCCGGGACCACGCTGGTGGTCAACGATCCCAAGAGCGTGATCAACGCGCCCGAAAAGATGTTCGTGCTCGATTATGCGCGCTTCATGCCGCCGACGCTGATCGCGCGAAAGATCGACGATGTGCGCGCGTTCCAGCAGCGGCACGGCGCGGTCGTGGTCAAACCGCTCCACGGCAATGGCGGCAAGGCGATCTTCAAGGTCGAGGCCGATGGCACCAACTTGTCCGCCATCACCGAACTGTTCGGCCAGGTGTGGCCGGAGCCGTTCATGGTCCAGCCGTTCCTCCCCGAAGTGGCAGACGGCGACAAGCGTATCGTGCTGGTCGACGGCGTGTTCGCCGGCGCGATCAATCGCAAGCCGGGCGCGGGCGAGTTCCGCTCCAATCTCGCACAAGGCGGTTTTGCGGAGGCTGCGACGCTGACCGCCCGCGAAGAAGAGATCTGCGCCGCGATGGGGCCCGAGCTGACGGCCCGCGGCCTGGTATTCGTCGGCATCGACGTGATCGGCGGCCACTGGCTGACGGAGATCAATGTCACCTCGCCGACCGGGATCGTGGCGATCGACCACTTCAACGGCACCGATACCCCGGCGCTGATCTGGGATGCGATGGAAGCGCGCCACGCGGCCATGGCGCGTGTCTGATCCGAAGCTCGACCAATCGCATCGCGCTAGTGGCGTTTCGGCACCCTTGGACCGATAGCCGGTCCCGCACGTTTCGCGACCCATGCAAGCCCTGATCATCGAAGCCATCGCGAGTGGCGGCTACCTCGGAATCTTCGCCCTGATGGTGCTGGAAAACGTGATTCCGCCGATTCCGTCCGAGGTCATCATGGGCTTCGGCGGGGTGCTGCTGGCGCGCGGGCGGATGGATTACTGGCCGTTGATGATTGCCGGGACGCTGGGGACGACCGTGGGTAATTATGCCTGGTTCTGGGTCGGTGACCGGTGGGGCTATCGCCGGCTCAAACCGTTCATCGACCGCCACGGCCGATGGCTGACGCTGACCTTTCGCGACATCGAGAAGGCGGCCAAGTTCTTCCTGGTACATGGGCAATGGATTGTGTTCGCGATGCGGTTTTCGCCGTTCCTGCGGACGCTGATCTCGTTGCCGGCGGGCCTATCGCATATGAAAACCGCGCGCTTCCTGCTGTTCACCGCGGCCGGCGCGGCGGTGTGGAACGCGCTCCTGATCGAAGGTGGGCGCCGGTTGGCGCCGCTGCTCGCGCGTTACGAGCATATCGCGAGCTGGGTGATGGGCGGGATGATCGCCGCCATGGTGGTATTCTACCTCTATCGCGTCATGACTTGGAAACCGGCTCTCGACAGCTAGCGCCCGCGCGGATGCGCACTACGATACGTCGCCAGCAGCGTGGCCGCATCGACCTTGGTGTAGATTTGCGTTGAGCCGAGGCTGGCATGGCCGAGCAGTTCCTGCAGGCTGCGCAGATCGACTCCGGCGCCCAGCAGATGGGTCGCGAAGCTGTGGCGCAGGGCGTGCGGCGTGGCGCTGGGCGGCAGGCCAAGGGCGATCCGCGCCCGCGCCATCGCTTTTTGCACCATGCCCTGGCCGAGCGGGCCGCCCTTGGCGCCGCGGAACAGCGGATCGGCCCGGCTTATCGGCCACGGCGATTTCGCCGCATAGTCAGCCACCGCCGCACCGACCGCCGGCAGGATCGGAACCACGCGCTGCTTGCCCCCTTTGCCCGTGACCAGCAGCGTCTCACCCATCGGCACGTCCGCGCCGGTCAGTGACAGCGCCTCGGCAATGCGCAAGCCCGCGCCGTACATCAGCAGCAGCACCGCGCGATCACGCGCGCCGATCCACGGCTCCGACGCGGCGGCGTCGACCGCATCGGCGACATTGACCGCGTCGTCGGGTGTCACCGGACGCGGCAGGCCCTTCTTGACCCGCGGTCCGCGCAGCCGCAGCGCAACGAGATCGTCCCCGGCCTGCTCGCGCGCGAACGTGAGCAGCGACTTCAACGCCGACAGCTCGCGCGCGGCAGACACGTTGCCGAGGCCGTCCGCGCGCCTGCGCGCCAACTGCTCGCGCAGCGCGTGGACATCGAGCCGGGCGAGGGCGGGCCAGTCCTGCGCGCCGGTCTCGCCGATCAAGCGGGTTGCCGCGCCGAGATAGGCGCGCACGGTGTGCGGCGACCGGCGGCGGTTCTGGGCGAGATGCTGACCCCAGGCCTCGAGCAGATCGGCGCCGCTCACGCGGTCACCAGCGCGTCGGTCACCAGGTCGCCGAGCAGCGCGTCGAGCACCGGCATGCCCTGTTCGGTGATGCCGACGCGGTCGCCGCTCGACCAGGCCAGGCCGAGCTCGCGGTGCAACGCCAGCTTGCGCGGATCGATCAGGTCCGCGATCCCGAAGCGCCGGCGCAGCGCGGCCAAGTCAACACCCTCGGCCAGCCGCAGGCCCATCAGGAGCGCTTCGGTCGCTTGCTCCCCGGCAGACAGCGCGCGTTCCTCTTGCGTGCCGTGACCATTGCGCGTCACCGCCGCCAGCCAGTTCTCCGGCTTCTTGTGGCGCGTGGTGGCCAAACCCCCGCGCCGGCCATGCGCCCCCGGACCAATCCCGGCATAATCGCGATAGCGCCAATACGTCAGATTATGGCGGCTCGCTTCATCGGTGCGCGCGTGGTTGCTGACCTCGTAAGCGGGCAGCCCGGCGGCGGTGGCCAATTCGCGAGTCACCGCAAACAGGTCGGCCGCGGGATCGTCGGCGAGCGGGACGAACTCGCCCGCACGGACATCGCTTGCGAAGCGCGTGCCCTGTTCGATCGTCAGCTGGTAAAGCGATAAGTGGCCGGTGCCTAAGCCGAGCGCCCGGGTCAGTTCGGTCGCCCACTCGTCCGGCATCTGACTGG
>JBDSUJ010000144.1:0-27018 GCA_039927815.1 Croceibacterium sp.
CACCGGATTCCACCGCCGAGTGGAACAGGAACCGGCGGAACGGCGGCTGCGCGCCTGAGACCGCTGGGCTGCGTAAACAGCCCCTTTACCCGAACTTAAAGGGAAACCCCTAGTACCCCGGTCGGGATATCCGAATGGGGAGAGGAACCCGCTTGTTGCAGTCACTCGGTGTGAAGCAGCTTCCGCCGGCGGTGCTCGTCATCGCGCCTGTGGCTGTCCTCACGCTAATTTCCGCCAGCGTGCTGTCGCTGCTGATAGCGGATTCGGGCCCGGCGTCTCCCAATGCTCTTGCAGTATTGGTGAGCGGCGGCCTCGCTTACGCGGTTGCGGTCCTGTTCCTGCTGCGGTTCGGGCTCGCCCGCGTGAGTTATCTCGAGGTGCTCGGCCTGACCGACAGCCTGGCGGCCATGCCCAATCGCCGGGCCCTGCATCAGGATTTTGCCCGCCATCCCGTGAACGAGGAAAAAGCGCTCGCGCTGCTCGATCTCGACGGATTCAAATCGATCAACGACCAGTACGGGCATTTCGTTGGCGACCGTCTGATCAAGGAATGTGCCGGTCTGCTGCAGGAACTGTGTGGCAGCGATGGCCGTGCCTATCGGCTGGGCGGTGACGAGTTCGCGATCCTGGCGATGGGGCCGATCGCCGGCAACATCCTCGAAGGCATCTGCCACACGCTTCTCGCCCGCCTCGGCCAATCGCTGGTGGTCGACGAGCGCAAACTGAATATCGGCGCGAGCATCGGCCTGTCGCGTTGCCCGGGCAGCGAAGACGTCAGTTCGTCCGAACTGCTGCGGCGCTCCGACATGGCGATGTATGTCTCCAAGGAGGGGGGCAAGAATCGTTGCACGTGGTTCAGCCGTGACTTCGATCTGCATCGCGACGAGACTCAAAAGATCGAGGAAGAGCTGCGCGACGCGCTGATCCGCGGAGAATTTGAACTCGCCTATCAGCCGCTGGTCGACGCCTGCAGTGGGGAGATCGTCGCGGTTGAGGCGTTGCTGCGCTGGCAGCGACCCGACGGCACCGCGATCGGTCCGAACGTGTTTGTGCCGATTGCCGAGACCTCGGGCCTGATTGCGCCGATTGGGCTGTGGGTGCTGCGCACGGCCTGTCGCGAAGCGCTCGATTGGGATGGCATCAAGCTGTCGGTCAACGTTTCGCCGGTTCAGCTGCGCAGCTCGGAGTTTCCTGTCCAGCTCGGTCAGATTCTTGAAGAGACCGGCTTTCCCGCGTCGCGGCTCGAGCTGGAAGTGACTGAAACCTATCTCGTGACCGATCCCGTCGTCGCCAACCGCAATCTCGACGTGATCCGCCAGTTCGGCGTCGGCATCGCGCTCGACGATTTCGGTACCGGCTATGCCTCGATCGGGTTTCTGCGGAATTTCCGCTTCGAGAAGCTCAAGCTCGACCGCTCGATGGTGGTCGATGCTGGGCTCGACAGCGGTTCGATGGCGATGTTGGCGTCATCCATCGCGGTCGCCCGGGCGATGGATATGGCGGTGACCGCCGAAGGTGTCGAGACCCAGGCGCAGGCAGACATGGTCCGTGCCGCCGGGTGCGATCAGATTCAGGGTTGGCATTATTTTAAGGCGATTACGGCACAAGAGATCCGAACTCAGCTCGACCATCGCCGTACGCGCACAGGGAACAGATATGGACATGTCGGATAAGCTCGACGTCGCATTGGCGGACGAGCTCGAACAGGACCGCGAACGGCTCCGGGCAGATCGCAGGCGCCCGGCGAATTCCGCTGCCGAAGTCGCGGTCGGCCGCCGCCTGATCCGCTTGTTCGGCGTGGCGGGTGGGGCCGCGATTGTCCTCGGTTTCACCGCGATGCTGGCGATATCGAGCACCGACGGTCACGCGATCGACGGCCTGCTGGTGACGATGTCGCTGATGGCGCTGGTGGTGGTGGCCGTTGCCGGCCTGTCGATCCGGATGGTCCAGCACGATCTGATCCACCCCCTGGAGGACGTCTGTGCCGCAATGCGCGCGCTGGCCGAAGGCGATCGCACGGTCGCGGTCCCGCACGAAGACCGCCGCGACGAGATTGGCGAGATGGCCCGCTACCTGAACGTGATCAAGAAAGCCGCCAACAAGTTCGACAAGATGCGCCGCGAGCATGACGCGCAAGTCGGCGAAGAGCTGCGCCGCCACGTTGAAGCCGAAAGCGAGCGTGAGGAGATGCGCGTGCAGCAGGCCGCAACGCTCAACACCCTGGCCGACAAATTCGAACGCACCGTGGGCGAGATCGTCGGCGGCGTGGCCGCGGCATCCAGCCAGCTGCAAGCGACCGCCAGTTCCATGGCTTCGGCCGCCGAGCAATCTTCGATGCAGACCATCGACGTCTCGTCGAGCTTGAGCGAGGCGTCAGCGGGGGTTACCGCTGCGGCCGCCGCGAGCGACGAGTTCGCGATGTCGATCGGCGAGATCAGCCGCCAGGCGGCGACCAGTGCGGAGCTCGCCCGTAAGGCCTCGAGCGCGGCCGAGGAAGCTGACAGCACGATTTCGGCGCTGTCGCTGTCCGCCAGCGAAGTGGGCGACATCGTCAAGATGATCTCCAACATCGCCCAGCGCACCAATCTGCTCGCGCTCAATGCTTCGATCGAAGCGGCGCGCGGGGGCGAGGCGGGGCGTGGCTTTGCGGTGGTGGCGGCAGAGGTCAAGGACCTCGCCACCCAGACCGGCAAGGCGACCGAGCAAGTCGCGGCGCAAATTCGTTCGATCCAGGACACGACTGGCGCCAGCGTAACGGCGCTGCGGTCAATAGCAGCCCAGATCCAGCAGCTCGAGGCGACCAGCGTATCGATCGCCGCGGCGGTCGATCAGCAGTCGGTCGCGGGTCAGGACCTCGCACGCAGCATCGACCTCGCCGCCCGCAACACCGAAGATGTCTCGAACAACATCGCCCAGCTGCGCGAAACCTCGCTGTCGACCGGCGCGGCGGCGAGCCAGGTCTTGACCAGTTCGACCGAGCTGGAAGAGCAGGCGGCAGTGCTCAAGGGCCAGGTTGGAGAGTTCCTCGGCCGAGTTCGCGCCGGGTAATCGCTCCGCGGGCCGCTCCCCGCGCAGACCGCACGGCGGGGTCTCTAGCCGGTGACGGCCACCTTCTCGCCGCGCGCAAATTCATGCGTCGCCAGATACCGCTCGGCATCGAGCGCGGCCATGCAGCCGGTGCCGGCGGCGGTAACCGCCTGGCGGTAGACATGGTCCATCACGTCGCCGCAGGCGAATACGCCGGGGATCCGGGTCTTGGGCGTGCCAGGCTCGACCACGAGGTAGCCGCTCTCGTCCATCTCCAGCTGGCCTTTGAACAGCTCGGTCGCGGGCGCGTGGCCGATGGCGACGAACGCGCCTTCGGTGCCGAATTCGCTCGCCGCGCGGGTCACAGTGTCGGTCAGCGCCACGCCGGTCAGGCCGCCGGCGAGCGGATCGCCGAGGAAGCGGTCTACTTTCTTGTTCCACAGCACCGAGATCTTGGGGTGAGCGAAAAGGCGATCCTGGAGGATTTTTTCGGCCCGCAATTCGCCGCGGCGGTGGATCAGGGTCACGTCGGGCGAATGATTGGTCAGGTACAGCGCTTCCTCGACCGCGGTGTTGCCGCCGCCGATCACCACCACCTTCTTGCCCCGATAGAAGAACCCATCGCATGTGGCGCAGGCGGAAACGCCCTTGCCTCCCAGCTCCTGCTCGCCCGGTATGCCGAGCCACTTGGCCTGCGCCCCGGTCGCGATCACCAGCACCTCGCCGACGTATTCATCGCCGCTGTCGCCGATCGCGCGGAATGGCGGGCCGCTCGCCAGATCGACGCTCACAATGGTGTCCCACATCGTGCGCGTCCCGACATGCTCGGCCTGGGCCTGCATTTGCTCCATCAGCCACGGGCCCTGGATCACGTCACGAAAGCCGGGATAATTCTCGACATCGGTGGTGATAGTCAGCTGTCCGCCGGGCTGGATGCCTTGCACCACGATCGGCTGCAGCCCGGCGCGCGCGCCGTAGATCGCGGCGGAGAACCCGGCTGGTCCCGAGCCTATGATCAGCATGCGAGTGGTGTGGATGGTCATGCCCGGTCCTGTGCGAAACTGCTGTGCGCTAGGTAGGAAGCAGGTGACAGGCGCGCAATCGCGCCTCAGCTGCGATCCCCGGCGGGCTCATCGTCGAAACCCCGGTCGAGCCGTGCCAGCATCCGTGACAGGACTTCGGTTATCATGTCAGCCTCGGCCGGATCGATCTCCCTCAGAAAGCGCGCCCGCAAGGGTCTGGCGGTGGCAAAAATGTCCGCCAATGCCGCCTCCCCAGCCGCGGTCAGGGTCAAGTGCTTGGTGCGCCGATCGGTCGGCGCGGGCTGGCGTTCGACAAGGCCGTCGGCGGCAAGCGAATCGATCATCCGGGTGATCGTCGGGCCTTCGATGCGCAGGCGCTTGGCGATGTCTATCTGGCTGCGCGGAGCAGGCGAATTGGCGATTGCCGACAGCGCCTCCATCCGCGCGGAGCTCTGTCCGCTCGGTCGCAGCCGTTCGTCCAGCAGCGCGCGCCACCGGCGGGCAGCCATGACCAGCAGCGCGGTCAGCCGAAATTCGGCCGCATAGGCCGCGTCGTAGGCGTTTGCCGCCGTTAGTTCCGTCACATAATCGCCGACGTCCACGCTTTGCAAACCGGCCTCCACTCGCTCAGGCCCGCGAGATCAAGTCCGCCGCCTTTTCGCCGATCATGATCGAGGCGGCATTGGTATTGCCCCCGACGATGCGGGGCATGACCGAGGCGTCGGCGATCCGCAAGCCCTCGACCCCGCGAACTCGCAATTGCGCATCGCACACAGCGTCGGCGCCGGTGCCCATCGCGCAGCTGCCGGCGGCGTGCATCGCGGTGCGGACGTTGGCGCGGACCCACCCGTCGACCGCTGCGTCCGAGACGATTGCTCGGCCCGGCATCAGCTCCGCCTTGACCACTTCGGCGAGCGGCGCGGTTTCGAGAATTTCGCGCATCTGCGGCACCACCCGGCGGAAAAACGCGCGGTCGTTCTCGGTTGCCAGCACGTTGGTCAGGATGCGCGGCGGCTGCGCCGGGTCGGCGCTTGTAAGCTTGACCCAGCCGCGGCCTTCGGGGCGCAGCTGGACGCACGCCATCGCGACCACATCTGCCTCGGGCTTGCGGATGCCGGGAAACCACGGGCGCGCGAAAATGCTCGTCGGCTGGAACAGGCACTGGACGTCGGGCCGTTCGAGATCGGGGCGGGTCTTGAGGAAGCCGTTGGCGACCACCGGCATGTTGGCGATGCGGCCCTTGCCGGTGGCGAGCCACTCGAGCACCGACAGCGTCAGCCGGTCCAACCGCAAATCGTTGGTCAGGGTGACCGACCGATTGGCGGCCCAGATCATCGCGATCGACGGATGATCCTGCAAATTGCTCCCGACGCCGGGCAACTCGTGCGCGACATCGATGCCAAGCGCGCGCAGCTCTTCCGCCGGGCCGATGCCGGACAGCAGCATCAGTTGCGGCGTGTTGTAGGCGCCGCCCGAGAGCACGATCTCACGCTCCGCGCGCAGCACATGTTCGGCCCCGTCGGCGCGATAATGCAGCGCCGCCGCGCGGCCGTTCTCCAGCGCCACCCTGGTTGCCAGCGCGCCGGTGATTACGGTCAGGTTGGGGCGCTTTAGTGCAGGGATCAGGAACCGCGCCGCAGTGCTGCCGCGCCGTCCCCGGTGGATCGAGATATCGGGGCTGCCCCAGCCTTCCTGATCGGCGCCGTGATGGTCGCGCTGGACCTTGTAGCCGAGCTTCCGGGCCGTCTCGATCAGGCGCGGGAACAGCACCTTGTCTGGCACGTGCTTGGTAACCGACAGCGGGCCCCCGTGGGCATGAAATTCGTCCGCGTCGCCCCAGTGGTTCTCGCTCTTGCGGAAGAACGGGAGGACGTCGTCATATGACCATCCTTCGAGCCCTAACTGGCGCCATTCGTCATAATCGCGCGCGTTGCCGCGGGCATAGAGCATGCCGTTGATCAGACTCGAGCCGCCCAGGCCCTTGCCGCGTGGCTGGCGCAGGCGACGATTGTCGGCGTGCGGTTCGGGCTCGCCCTCGTAATTCCAGTTGAAACGCGCATCGTTCATCACGATCGGGAACGCGATCGGCATCGCCAGCAGCGGATGCCGCTCGCGCCGACCCGCCTCGATCAGGGTAACGCGGACGGACGGGTCCTCGCTCAGCCGAGCCGCCACCACTGCCCCGGCCGACCCGGCGCCAACGACGATGTAGTCGGTCGCTGCGGTCACCGGCTGGAAAAGCGGCCCGAGAGGATCCGGGCGATCCTGCCGTCGCGCGTCAGGTACATATTGATGCTTTCGACCGTGCGCACGTCGCCTTTCATGGTCGGCCAGATCTCGAAGTCAGGCCAGTCCTTGTAGGTCGTGAACGTGGTGCGGCTGTGCAGCGCGGCGCCATCGGGCGCGACGATAAGCTCGAGAACTTCGAGCGATTCATGGATGTGGTCGAAAACCCCGGTGTAGAAATCGACAATGCCCTGGGGCCCCACGATCTGCTTGCGGTCACCGAGGTTGAACTCGACATCGTCGGCGTAATATTTCGAGAAACCAGCAAAATTGCGGGCGTTGAAGGCGGCAATGTAGGCGCGGAAATCGTCTTCGGTCATGCGGCTTCCCTTGCGATGGACCGGCCCCGGATCAGGTCGGCGGCTTTTTCGGCGATCATGATGGTCGGCCCGTTGGTGTTGCCGCCGGGCACATCGGGCATGACCGACGCGTCGACCACGCGCAATCCGGCCACACCGTGCACGCGCAGCTCGGGATCGACCACGGCGTTCGATCCGGTCCCCATCGCGCACGTGCCGACCGGATGCTGGGTCACGCCGGCCGTGGCGCGGACATGGGCGTCGATCTCGGCGTCGGACTGAACCTCGGCGCCCGGCACGCTCTCGCGCGCGATCAGCCCGGCCATCGGCTCGGCCGCGTAGATGTGGCGCGCCAGCCGCAGTCCGGCGCGAGCGGTGGCGAAGTCGGCTTCGTTGTCGAACAGGTTGAGGCGGATTTCCGGTAACTCGCGCGGGTCCGCGCTCCTCAAACGCACCGTCCCGCGGGCGTGCGGATGGAGCAGGATCACATCGGCGCTGAACGCGTGCTCGGGGCTTTTCACGATCCCCGGAAACCACAAGTACGCGCTCAGCTTGACCGGGTTGGAGAACAGCTGGATATCGGGCTGGGCCAGACGGGGATCAGTCCGCAGCATCGGGTTGGCGCTGTTGAGCTGGCGCGCAAACGGGCCGGTGCCGAACACGTACCATTGCGCGACAGAGCGCACCGCGCGATCGAACCGCAGCTGGTTGACGAAGGTGACCTTGCCCTTGGCGGCGAACTCCAGCGGCACCCGCGGATGTTCCTGCAGATTCCCGCCCACGCCCGGCAGGTCATGGACCACGGGAATGCCGATCCCGGCGAGGTGAGCGGCGGGCCCAATGCCCGACAGCATCAGCAGTTGCGGCGAGTTGTACGCGCCCCCGCACAGGATCGTCTCCCCCGCCAGCACGGTGCGCATTTCGCCGCCGATCTCGTACTCGACGCCCGTCGCGCGGCCGTTTTCGACCATTACCTTGCGGGTCAGCGCGCCGGTGACCACCGCCAGATTGCGCCGCTGCATCGCCGGTTTCAGGTAAGCCTCGTAGGTCGAGGCGCGGCGGCCGCGCTCGTCGATGGTCAGCTCGACCAGGCTGGCGCCTTCCTCGGCTCCGGCATGGATGTCGTCGGTCACCGGCTGGCCGGCATTGGCCACGCTTTGCATCAGTTCGTCATGGAGCAGGTAACGCGTGTTGTTCCGGGTCACCGGCAGGGGGCCCGCGCCGCCATAACTGTCGCCGCCGCGCCAGCTGCGTTCCATCTTGCGGAAGTATGGCAGCACATCGGCGTGGCTCCAGCCGCGCGCACCCATTTGCGCCCAGCGGTCGTAATCGGCGCTGTGGCCGCGCATGTAGACCATGCCGTTGATCGAGCTCGACCCGCCGAGCAGGCGCCCGCGCGGAATGAACAGCCGCCGGCCGTTCAGATGCGGCTCGGGCTCGCTCATCATCCGCCACGTCAGCTCGGGATTGAGCATCGCCTTCATCATCCCGAGCGGCATCTTGACGAGGAACTTATCCGCCCCGCCGCCCGCCTCGAGCAGCAGAACACGCACGGCCGGATCTTCGGTCAGCCGCGCGGCGAGCACCGCACCGGCCGAACCCGCGCCCACGATCACGTAATCGAACTGCCCTTCCAGGGGCCTCTCCTGTCGCGCCAAGCTGGTAACTCTCCTGGACAAACCCTATGCGGCCTGAGCGCCGACAACAAGCTGTGGAGAGACCCGCCGTGACCGTCCAGACCCCGATCGAAAACCGCCTCGAAGCGTTCCGTCAGCGCTGGGACGGCAAGCCCGGCAAAATGCTGATCGGCGGCGACTGGCGCGCGGCGGAAAGCGGCGAAACCTTTGCCACCCATGACCCCAGCACGGGCGAGAAGCTGGCCGATGTTGCTAGCGCGGGCCCGGCGGATGTCGATGCCGCTGTGGCCGCGGCGCGCGGCGCGCTCGAAGGATCGTGGTCGAAAGTGAAGCCTGACGAGCGCGCCCGCCTGATCAACAAGCTTGCCGATCTGATCGAGGCGCGGGGCGAGGAACTGGCGCTGACCGAGACGCTCGATGTCGGCCGCCCGATCCAGTTCAGCCGCATGATCGATGTCGGCGGCGCGGTCGGTCAGCTGCGCTATCAGGCCGGCTGGGCAACCAAGATCCAGGGCGAGACCAACGAGATTTCCGCGCCCGGCGAATGGCTCAGCTACGTTTTGCGCGAGCCGGTCGGCGTGGTCGGCCAGATCGTGCCGTGGAACTTCCCGCTGGCGATGGCCGCGGCCAAGCTCGGCCCGGCGCTCGCCGCCGGCTGCACGGTGGTGCTCAAGCCGGCGGAGCAGACTCCGCTGTCGACCATCCTGCTCGGCGAACTGGCGCTGGAAGCGGGCTTTCCGGAAGGCGTGGTCAATGTCGTGACCGGCTTTGGCCGCACCGCCGGCGCCGCGTTGGCCAGCCACATGGACGTCGACAAGATAGCGTTCACCGGCTCGACCGTCACCGGGCGCGCGATCATCGAGGCGAGCAAGAGCAACTTCAAGCGTGTCAGCCTCGAACTGGGGGGCAAGTCGCCGACTTTCATCTTCGCCGATGCCGACCTCAAGAAGGCGATCCCTGCCGCGGCCATGGGGATCTTCTTCAACGCTGGGCAGGTGTGTGCCGCAGGCAGCCGGCTGTTCGTGGCCGAGGAAGTCGCCGACCAGGTGTTCGAAGGCATTGCCGGGATGGCGCGGATGCTGCGCGTCGGCCACACGCTCGATCCGGAGACGATGATCGGACCGCTCGTCAGCGAGCTGCAACTCGACCGCGTGACCGGCTACATCGACAGCGGCCGCGCCGAAGGTGCAACCGTAATGGTTGGCGGAGCCCGAAAGGATGGACCAGGGTGGTTCGTCGAGCCGACCGTGCTGGTCGATACCGAGGCGAGCATGAAAGTGCGCCGCGAAGAGATATTCGGACCGGTGCTGTGCGCGACGCGCTTTTCCCCGGACGACGACGCCGACCAACTGGCCAGGCTCGGCAACGAGACCGAGTTCGGCCTCAATGCCACTATCTGGACCCGGGATATCGGCATGGCCCATCGGCTGGCCCGGCGCCTCAAATCCGGCTCGATCCGGATCAACGGTGCGGGCGGGGTCGATCCAGCGCTGCCGCTCGGCGGTTACAAGGCGAGCGGCTGGGGGCGCGAGAACGGCAAGGCCGGGATCGACGCTTACACCGAGCTGAAGGCGGTGTCGGTGGCACTCGACTAGGCGGATACGGTGGCGGGAGCGCGGCCGAAGCCGCGCTCCGCGCATCAGTCGTGGTCGACTTTGCCTTCGGACTTGTTCTCGACAATTTTGCCGGTCTGGCCGTCGATCCCGATCTCCTGGACATTGCCCTTCTGCTGGATGTCGAACGAATAGCGCCAGCCGCCGCCTTCGTTTTCGTATTCGCTCGAGATCACTTTGCCGGGGGCGAGGCGCAGCGCGATGGCGCGCGCCTGGCTCAGTGACAGCTTGGGCTTGGGGGCATGCGGCTTGGCGCTGGCCGGGCCGCCGATGGCCAGTCCGGCCACGGCCATCGCCGAGATGAGCAAACGTAATCGCATGAACAATCCTTTCACAACGGGCGCCGCGAAGCCGAAAGAGGCTTCGCCGGCAGCCTGTGGGCAACGTGCTGATTTCGCGATGATCGAGGCCTGAACGCAGATTTTCGCCGTAGCCCGCGCGGTGGCCGGCGGAACTTTCTCGCGATTCGAACCTTGGCTGAAGCCATCGAGCCAGGGAAATGGATCATGTCTTCAGCCGAACAGCGCCGCATGGCCAACAAGGTGCCGCTGGTCACGCTGGCGTTCTGGATCATCAAGATTCTCGCGACCACGGTCGGTGAAACCGGGGCCGATTATCTCAATTTCAATCTGGGCCTGGGGCTGACGATAACGTCGCTGCTGGCGGCCGTCCTGCTCGCGGGGTTGCTGTGGGTGCAATTGCGGCGTCGGCGGTATGTCCCGTGGGTCTACTGGATCACGGTGGTGTTCCTCAGCGTCGTCGGCACGCTGCTGACCGACAACCTGACCGACAATTTCGGGGTCAGCTTATACGCCTCGACCGCAGTGTTCGCGGCCGCGCTGGCGGGGACCTTTGCACTTTGGCACCGCGCCGAGCGGACCCTCTCGATCCATGACATCGACACCCCGCGGCGTGAACGGTTTTACTGGCTGGCGATCCTGTTTACCTTCGCCTTGGGAACAGCGGCGGGCGATCTGGTGTCCGAGCAGTTGGGGTTGGGTTATGCCGTGGCCGGGGCAATCTTCGGGGGACTGATCGCGCTGATCGCGCTCGGCAATTACGCCGGGGCGGTGACGGCGGTCCCGGCGTTCTGGTCCGCTTACGTGCTGACCAGGCCGCTCGGCGCGTCGATGGGCGATTTCCTCACCCAGGCTCCGAAAGATGGCGGCCTGGGCCTGTCCACCGCGGCGGTCAGCGACGCGTTCATCGCGATCATCGTCGCGCTGGTGGTGTACCTGACCGTGACCGGGGCCGATGCCATCAAGGAGCCCAATCCGGCGCCATCGGGTTGACCGACGGAGTTCAGGCCGGGTCGAGCACGATCAGATGGACGCTGCCGGGGACCGGCGATGGGCGCTTACCCGGTTCGGCCGGCAGGTAACGCGCGGCAGGGAGATAAATCCGCCCGGTCGCGGGATCGATCGCGCCGGTTCGGGCACCCATCTCCGTCGGCACCGTGCCCGCCCCGGCCAAGTGTTTGCCGGGCCCGACCGAAATTACCGACAGCGTGCCGCTGCGGCCGCACGGGACCAGGAACCGGTGGCGGCGGGCGTCGAACAGCACAGTGTCCGGCCCCGCTCCGATAGGCATCAGGCCGACAAGTTTGCGGTGGGTCACGTCCACCACCGCCGCAACACCATTGGCGCACGCGCTCACCGTCAGTTGCGAGCCGGGATCGTAGGCCAGTCCAGTCGGCCCCTCGCAGCCGGTCAGCGTAATCGCGGGCAAGGCGGTCCCCTTGGACAAGTCCACCAACTCAAGCTCGTTGAGGTCCTCGTCGTTGATCGCCAGCAAGTGCGGTCCGACCATCGCCCCCAGCTCCAGCGCCGGCTTGACAGCGATCGTCTGGGTCACCCGGCGGGCCACTGGATCGACCACCGACACCGTGCCGCCCGCGGCATTCATGACTACCACCCGGCGCGACACCGGATCCCACAGCTCGGCATCGGGGTTCTTGCCCACGGGAACGCTCGCCAGTTGATGTCCGTCGCCCGCGTCAAGCAGGCGGAGCGTATTGTCCTGACCGCTGGTCACCGCCAGAATGGCGGTGCCCGGCACTGCCAGCACGGCATGGCCCCGCTGGATCTGGCCCACGTCATGCGCCATCCCGGAGGCCATGTCGGCCACCGAGACGGCGCCCGATCGCGCAACCAGCACGCTGTGCCGGGCCGAATCGACGCTGAGCAGGTCCCATCCGCCATCGGGCAAGGGGATAGACGGCCTGGCGTGATAGCCCTCGGACGCGGACGGCGGCGCGGCGAGGGCCATGGGGGCACCCCCCAGCAGCAAGGTCGCGGCAATCGCGGTCAGGAAACGGGACATTACGTTCTCCGTGGCAAGGGACACCTTACTTCCCGGTCTGCCCCGTCGCGTCGAAAGCGAAAGTGAGCGAGACCGACTTCGCCAGCCCTTCAGCCGCTTCGCCGGTGCCGATCCCGAAGGCGCTCCGCGCAATGGTGGCGGTGCCGTCAACGTGGCGCTTGAGGTCCTTCCCGGTCAAGGTGAAGGTGACGTTCTGTGGCCGGGTGGCGCCTTTCAGCGCCAGCGTGCCCGCCGCGCGGTAATGCCCGGGGCTTGTCTGGGTGACCTTGGTTGAGCGCCAGGTCGCATGCGGGTTCGCCGAACTGGCGAAGAATTCCGCGCCTTGCAGCATCCCGTCCTGGGTCGCGTCGCCGAGCGAGGCGCTGGCCAGTTCGACAGTTATACGCAACTGGGCGCTTTCGGGATGGTCGGGATCGAACACGATCGAGCCCGACCAATCCTTGAACGTCCCGCGAATCGGGGTACCGCCGTTATCGACCGAAAACGCCATCCGCTTGCCCCCTCGGATGCTCCATACCGGCGGCGGGCCTGCGGCGGCGTCAGACGGAGTGGGCGTTGGCGTTGGCGCAGCCGTGGCTTCGGCGGCTGTGGCCGTGGCTGCGCTAGGCGAGACCAGCGCGGCGGGGACGCCTGGCGCTGGCGCCGCAGCCGCCGGGCGAGCAGGCCGGGGGCCGCGCGGGTACTTTGTGGCAACGTACGATCCGACGCCGAAGTACAGCGCCACCACGGCGATCAGCAGCACCAAGGCCGCCGCCACCGACCCGCCCGGCGCCATCCGCTTGATCACCGGATCGCGGAGCAGGAACTGATGCCTCAGCGCGCCCGCGACATGAAGCACGAACAGCCCCACAGCGGTCCACGCGAGCCATTCGTGCACGCCTTCGAATTGCCGGCCGCTGCCGGCCGGCAGCGGCAGATGGGGCCATGGCACCACCCCGAACAGGACGGTCGGCACGTCGATCCGCGCGGCGGAGACGATTGCCCACCCGGTCAGCGGACCCAGCAGCAGCACCGCATAAAACGCGAAGTGGACAACCTTGGCCAGCATCCCTTCCCAGCCGCCTTCCACCGCCGGCGGGGCGCGATGAGTAAGCCGCCAGCCGATCCGGGCAAGCGTAAGCAGGAGAATCACGATCCCCACCGACTTGTGCAGCTGCATCGGTCCGAAGCTGAGAATGCCGCGTTTGGGCATGGCAAAGCCCATGGCAACCTGACACGCCAGCGTCAGCGCGATCAGCCAATGCAGCAGCATCGCCCCGGTGCCGTAGCGCACCTGGGCCGCGGAGACGTCAATTGAAGCCTGTGTTGCCATTTTCATCCACCGGATTGCGATCGTTTTCGGAGCACTGAAATTCGAGCAACTTGCCGTAGCGGTCGCGTCGGTATTTGACAGCCACTTCGAACGGCTCGGTCAGAGCGGCAGGGTCCTCCATCCGCATGTCGTTGATCAGCACGTCGGGGTTGGCGGGATCGAGGTGGATGCGCTCGGTCAGATGGAACTGCGCCGAATGCGGGATGCCGGTGTCGATCTCGAGAGCGTCGGAAATGCCGATGGTGTCCACGACGAGCGTGTCGCCATCCCAGCGGCCGATGCTGTCACCCATGAAAGTCGGATCGGGATCGTCCTCGTGCGCGCGGCCGTCGGTCCAGATAGTGCGGGTCTGCATCCAGGCTTCCTGGTTGACGATCACCCGGCCGGGCGCGAACACGAACTCGTATGGGTACTGCCCAAGCCGCATGATCCGCGGCAATCCCGGCGGGCTGCAGTTTGAACGCGTGCGCTTGGTCACCGCCTGGTTGGCTCGCGCGGCCGTGCGCCACGCTTCGTAACGCTTGAGGTACGCGCCCTTGAGCTTGGGCAACGGGGCCGGCCCACCGTTGGACGCGCCGCCGACCACGAACCACACGCCGCCCCAGTCGGGTAGCGCGTCTAGCGCGGCGTAGTGGCCCTTGGCATTGGCCACACCGCCGCCCGGGGCAATCCCTGTCGGCGGGGGTGTGTTTTGCGCTGCGGCGATGACGGGCAACAGGATCACACCGAGCGCGGCCACGACGACTGGAATTAGCTTCATCGTGAGCGGTCCTCTCCCCAGAGCCAGCCTAGCGTGCCGGGGACAGGCCTAGCAAGGTGGTTGTCGTCGCCCGCCCGCTGCCTTATCTGCCGCGCCACGCAGGGGCCACCCGGTCCGTTGCGGAACGCGACACGATGGTCAGCCCAACCCCTTCCGCTCCGGCCGCCGAGGCCCCCGCCGCAGGGTCGGCATTGTCCGCGGCGGGCCTGCGTGTCGCGCTCTATTCCGGCAATTACAATTCGGTGCGCGACGGCGCCAACAAGGCGCTCAACCGGCTGGTCGCCCACTTGCTCGCGCGCGGGGCCGCCGTGCGGGTCTACGCGCCGGTCGACCCGCAGCGCAGTTTCGACGCTCCGGGCGATGTTGTCGGGGTCCCGTCGGTGCCAATCCCGACGCGCTCGGAATATCGCGTCACGTGGGGCCTATCGCGCGAAGTCCGCGACGATATCGCCGCCTTCCGCCCCAATGTCATGCATGTCTCGGTGCCCGACTACACCGCGCGGCAGGCGCAGAGCCTGGCGCGAAAGATGGGCATCCCGGTGGTCGCCAGCCTGCATACCCTGTTCGAGACTTATCTCGATTATTACGGGTTCGGCTTTGCCCGCCCGTGGGGTGAGCGTTACCTGGCGAGATTCTATAGCCGGTGCGACTTGGTGCTGGTGCCCAGCGGCGTTCTTGGTGAGGCCATCGAACGCCAAAGCGGGGTGCCCACCGCGATCTGGAGCCGCGGCGTCGATCACACCTTCTTCAATCCCGCGCACCGCGATGATGCCTGGCGCCAGGCGTACGGCTATGGTCCCGACGATGTCGTCATCGCCTACTTCGGCCGGCTGGTGCTCGAAAAGGGCACCCAGATCTTCGCCGAGATCATTGCTGAGCTGCGCCGACGCGGGCACCAGGTCGTGCCGCTGGTGATCGGCGAGGGTCCGGAGCGCGAGCGGCTCGCGGCCGCGCTCGGCGAATCGGTTTTCACCGGCCACGTCGAACTCAATGAATTGTCCCGCGCGGTGGCGTCGGCCGACGTGATGGTCAATCCCAGCGTCACCGAAGCGTTCGGCAACGTCATCCTGGAAGCAATGGCCGCGGGCCTCGTCGTCGTCGGTGCCGACGTGCCGGTGTTCCGGGCGAGGATCGAGCCCGGCGTTTCGGGGTTCGTGGCGGACCCCACCAGTGCCACCGATTTCGCGGACAAGATCGAACCCTTGCTGACCGACCCCGGCTTGCGCGCAAAGCTGGCCACCAACGCGCGCGTTGCGGCGGAGCGCTATGATTGGCCTACCATCATGGACAGCGTGATCGACGCTTACCTCGCGCTGGTCGGGCCCCGCATCCATGGCTGATGCCGTGTTGCCCAAACTGATCATCCAGGTGCCGTGTTACAACGAGGAGCAGACCATCGGCGAGACGCTCGCCTGCCTGCCGCGCACGCTGCCCGGCATCGGCGTGATCGAGTGGCTAATCGTCAACGACGGCAGCCAGGATCGGACCAGCGAAGTGGCGCGGGCGGCCGGGGTCGACCACGTCGTCGACCTGCCGGTCAACAAGGGCCTCGCCAAGGCCTTCATGGCCGGCTTGCAGCGGTGCATCGAGCTGGGCGCCGACGTCATCGTCAACACCGACGCCGACAATCAGTACCCGGCCGAGGACATTCCGCTGCTGCTGGCGCCGATCCTCGAGCATCGCGCGCAGTTCGTGGTCGGCGACCGGCCGATCGCCGCGACGGAACATTTTTCGCTGGTCAAGCGCCAGCTGCAAAAGCTCGGCAGCCAGGTGGTGCGGTTCGCGTCGGGCACGCGGGTGGGCGACGCACCGAGCGGGTTCCGCGCCCTGTCGCGCGAAGCCGCGCTGCGGATCCACGTGTTCGACAACTACACTTACACACTCGAATCGCTGATCCAGGCGGGGCAGTCGGGCATCAAGGTCGTGTCGGTACCGATCAGCGCCGCGCGCGAAACGCGGCCATCGCGGCTGGTGCGATCGAACGCCAGCTATGTGAAGCGTTCGATTGCGGCAATCCTGCGCGCCTATTTGGTATACCGTCCGGGCAAGGCGTTCTTCTTCCTTAGCGTGCCGCCGGCGCTGATCGGCACCGTGCTTATGGTCCGCTGGCTGGTGTTGTTCCTGGGCGGCAGCGAGCGCGCACGCGTACCAAGCCTGGTGGCGGCCGCGGTTCTGCTCATTGCCACGTTCCTGATGTGGCTGATGGGGCTGGTCGGGGAATTGCTCGCGATCAACCGCCGCTTGGTCCAGGATCTGCAGTACCAGCTGCGCAAGGCGTTGGCCGAGCGCCGCGCGCCCGGCGGCCATGGCGGCTGACGCCGCTGCGACCGCGGCCGTCGTGGTGAAGCGGGCGCTGCCGATCGTGGTCAGCGCAATCCTGCTGGCGGCGCTGTGGTGGCGGATCGACGCGCGCGCGATCGTCCAGGCTGCCGGCGCCGCCAAGGCCGGCTGGCTAATCGCCGGCGTCATCGCGGTCATTCCGCTGACATGGGGCACCGCGGTGCGCTTCCAATGGCTCAGCCGGACGCGGATCGGAACCGCGCTGGCCGGCCGCCTGATCCTCGCCGCATCGACGCTCAATCTCGTGCTGCCGTCCAAGATGGGCGATCTTGCCAAAGCCTGGGTGCTGGAGCGGCGGCATGGGTTCGAACGCAAGTTCGCTCTGTCGCTGGTGGTGTTCGAGAAGCTGCTCGACTTGTCCGCGCTGCTGGTGTGGGGAATGCTCGCGCTGATATGGATGCGACCCGGCGATCCGCGTTTCGTGCTCGGCGCGATCGTGCTGGCGGGGGCCCTGCTGGCGCTCGGCGTGGTGATGACGCCGCTGTGCTTACGTCTGCCGTATCCGGCGCGCATTGGCGGCTTCGTCGAACAATGGCACGCCTTGGTGCGGTGGTTCTGGGGGAACCGGCGCCGGGCCGCGGCGACCGTGATCTTGTCGCTGGCGCTGTGGGCCGGGCACCTGGCACAGTTATGGCTGTTCGCCCGTGCGCTCGGGCAGGTCCCGGCGGTGGCAAGCATGGCCGCAGCGACGCTGTCGATCCTGGCCGGGCTGTTGCCGTTCACGATGGCCGGGGTCGGGACGCGCGACCTGGCGATCGTCTATTTCTACCGCGACTGGCTGAGCCCCGCGCAATGCGCGGCGCTGGGGATGCTGGCGACGCTGCGGTACCTGCTGCCGGCGGTAGCCGGCCTGCCGTTCGTCAGCGATTACTGGCGGCCCGCGGACTCGCGCCCGTAATGCGATTCCTTACCTGGGGGCGTGGGCTGGCGCTGCTCGGCGCAGTGACCCTCGTCGTCTATTTCTACCTGGCGCTGTTCGTGCCCGGCACGCTGCGGTACTCGCCGTTCACGATCCAGGACGATGCCCGCCAGTTTGGCACCTGGTGGCCGCAGATCCGCGATCCGCGGCTGCTGCAGGGCGATCCGATGGCGGCCTATTGGCGTGCGGTCTCGCCATGGGGATACCGCGTTCCGTTCAACGTTGCCGGGTGGTTGGGGATCGATCCCTTGCTGTTTGCCCGGTTGCTGCCCGCGGCGCTGATTGTCCTCTGCCTGTGGCAGGCGTGGCGCCTGGCGCTCAAGTTGACGGACACACCCGGCGCGGCGTTCTTCGCGGCGGCATTCTGTTTTGGCTACCTGGTGCATGACGATTCTCTGTTCGGCGCCACGCCGCGCGCGTTTTCACCTCCGCTGCTGCTGCTCGCCCTCAATGCCATTGTGGCGCGGCGCCCGTGGCTGGCGGTGGCGTGGCTGGCGGTGCTGTCGTCGATCTATCCGACGACCGCGGTGGCCGGTTTCGGCATCCTCGCGCTGGCGCAAGTGCGGCGCGGGGACTTGCTCCCGCTGGTGCTGCCGCGCCGCCGCATTTTGCCGCTGGTGGTCGCGGGGGTGGCAATCGTCCTGGCCTCGCTCCCGCTGCAGAACCGGTCCGAGCCATGGGGGCCGGTGGTCACCCTTCAGCAAGCACTGTCGATGCCGAATATGAACCGTCCGGACGGACGCAGCAGTATTGTCGACGAAAACGGGGACGTCGCGTGGGTGTGCTCGGCGCGGGTCGGCTATCTGCCCGAGGCGGTGCCCTGTGGCTGGGGTATACCTGGCGCGATCCCGATCAACATACTGGTGCTGATGCCGCTGCTGCTGCTGGCGCTGCGCTCGGCCCGCGATCAGCCCGACCCGGACACCGCCGCGCGCAACCGCATTTACCTGCACGCGCTGGTGGCGTGCTCAGTCTGTTTCCTCGCGGCCGCGGCAGTGGCCTTCAACCTCCATTTCCCGGGCCGCTATACCCAACGCATCCTCGGCCCGCTCGAATGGCTCGCGATCGGGCAGCTGCTGGGGGGCTGGCTTGTCGACAAGGGAAGGGGCTGGACGGTGGCGGTGGTTGCGTTCCTCACTTTGGTGGCCGCGACTCCGCTGCCGGGGTTCGTCCGCCCGAGCGATCCCCGGCTGATCCGCTTGATCGCGCGTCTGCCCATCGGTACCCGGATTGCGGGCATTTCCGCCGACCTCGACGCGGTCCCCGCGCTCACCGGCCGAGCGATCACTGCTGCCCCCGAGCAAGCGATCCCTTGGCACATGGCCTATTACCGGCCGTACGAGCAGCGTTTGATTCGCTCGCTTGAGCTGGTCTCGGTGCCGACTGCGGGCCAACTGGCCGCGCGCCTCGATACGCCCTTTGTGCTGGTCGACCGCGCCGTGCTCGAACGCTCGCAGGTGCCCCGGCGCTATGCGCTGATCGTGCCGCAGGCGGCCGCAGCGGCGCGTGCGGCGCTGGCGCGCGGGCCCTCGGCGCTGCAGCGCGCGGCAGGCGGCTGCGCGATCTATCGTGGACGCACCGCCTGGTTGCTCGACAGCGCGTGCCTGCGCCGCGCCCGCTAGCTCACCCGTCCTCGCCGCACAGCAGGGCAAGCGCATCGCGGCATTCGCTGTCCAGCCGCCGCGCGACACCTTCCTGCACCGCGGGACTGTTGCCGCCGAAGTGGGCCAGCGTCCCGTCACCGCTCCGCCGGGCGCGCTCGGCATAGATTGCGCGGATCAGCACGGCATCGCTGCACGCCTCGGGCACAGTGCGCAGCGCCGCGAGGATGATGCCGCAATTCGGCCCGTGCTGGACCGCTGTCGACCAAACCACTTCCTGCAACGCGCGGCTGTGGACGGCGAGATCCAGCCCGGCCGTGCGCTTCAACAGGGCCGCCTGGACCGCGTAATGGGTTCGCTCGATGAACGCGTGTTGCGCTGCGTCGAAGGTCTCGGGGCTACCTTCTGCACAGCGCTGCCAGGCCGCGCTGAATTGCGCGGAGCCCGCTGCGCTGCCGGTGAACCGCGCGGCCCACGGCCGGCCTTCGGCGGCGAGGAACTGCGCGGTCCGGCCCTGCGCCGCCGACAGCTGGTAGGACCCGTATGAGACGCCCCCCCGATCGCCGCGCCCGCTCGACACCGCGCCCGGTCCGCGCGAATCGACTTCGTAGCGGCGCGAGAGCTCGCCCAGCGGCACGGGTGGTGGAACGTCATCGGGCACCTTGAGCATTTGCCCGGCGCGAATGCGGTCGGGATTGACGATGCGATTGAGGCTCCCCAGCCGGGCCAGGCTCACGCGGAACCGGTGCGCGATGCCGCCAAGGGTGTCGCCCGGCCGAATGAGATAAATATGGTTCGTCATGTCAGGTCCACGTGCCATTACGGTACATAAGCTGCCACACGTCCTATGGTGTAGGAAAGCACTTTATGGGACCTGCGGCAGGAATTTCTCGACATCCGAGCAGGTTATATTACATACCATTTGATATGGAAAAGACCGCCATCAGGGGACGCCCGCGCGAATTCGACTGCGATGTCGCGCTCGCGGCGGCGTTGCGGGTGTTCTGGAGCAAGGGCTATGACGGTGCATCGCTTACCGATCTGACCGAGGCGATGGGCATAACCCGGCCCAGCCTCTATGCCGCGTTCGGCAACAAGGAAGCACTCTTCAAGAAGACCCTCGACCTCTACGAGAGCGAGAAGCTATCCTACATCAACCATGCCCTCAGCGCCGCGACTGGTCGCGGCGTGGCCGAGCGACTGCTCGAAGGCGCGATCGCCAACGCCACCGGCAAGGACGAGCCGCAGGGCTGCCTGGGGGTCATCAGCACTGTCAATTGCGGACAAGAAGCATCCTCGATCCGAAGTCATGTCCTCGAACGGGCCGAGACGGCGCGGCAGGCCTTGATCGATCGCATGGGGCGAGCGATCGCCGACGGCGACTTTACCACCGCGGTCGAGGCGGAAACGATCACCCGTTACTTGTTCGCCGTGCTGCAGGGACTATCGGTTCAGGCGGGTTCGGGAGCCTCACGCGCCGAACTGGACGACGTGGCGGCCACGACGCTGGCGATCTGGCCGGGGCGCTGAAAGCGCGGCTTTTGCTGCACTGCGAAAAAATATCGCTCGGTATGTAAATCGGGCTTGACCTGAACGCCAGATAACATACTTACCGGTATAGAACGTTGGAAGAGTCCGGACGCCAAGGTGTCGGCACTGCTTCGATGCTCCGAACTTTGGCTGGTTCCACGCCCGGTCACGATCATACCACTGCGGGCCCCCGCCGAAAGCGCTGCTTTTCGGGGCGATGGTCTGCGCCAACGCTCAACGTCGGGCTTGCCCGCATGCCAGGGACTCACGATGAACGACTACTCAGCCATCTCCGTCGGCCAGCAGCTGGCCCAGCTTGACGATCGGCCTCCCCCAGCCAAGCGCGCAACATCGCGTCGCCTGCTATGGGCTAGCCTGGTCGCGGTAGCGGTTGCCGTGGCGTGGCTCGTCCTGCGCGGCGAGCCGGCACCGGCCGCCGCGCCGCCGGTGCCGCTGGTGATCGTGGCCACGCCCCTGCAACGGCAGATCACTGAATGGGATGACTACGTCGGCCGCTTTGAAGCGGCAAAAAGCGTGGAAGTCCGCCCGCGGGTGTCGGGGCAGATTGTCGCCGTGCATTTCACCGACGGCCAGTTCGTACGCCAGGGGCAGCCGCTGTTCACGATTGACGCGCGTCCTTATCGCGCTGCGCTGGCGGAGGCGCAGGCCGGCGTCGCCACGGCGCAAAGCGATTACGTGCTGGCCCAGTCCGATCTGGCCCGTGCGCTGAGCCTGGTCGCCGAAGATGCTGTGGCGAAAAGTGAGATCGACAGCTTGCGGGCCCATGTGCGTGCGGCGGAGGCCGCCCGCGCCGGGGCTCAGGCGCGAGTTCGCTCGCGCAGTCTCGATGTCGAGTTTGCGACCGTTCGGGCACCGATGAGCGGGCGGATCTCCGATCGCCGGGTCGATGCCGGCAACCTGGTCGCGGCGGGCGACGGGCCCGCGGCCACTTTATTGACGACGATCAATTCCACCGACCCAATACACTTCGTGTTCGACGGATCGGAAGGGCTGTTCCTCAAGACCAAGCGCGGCGGGACGGGCGGCGGCTCGCCGGTCGATATCCGCCTGCAGGACGAGAGCGATTATCGCTGGCACGGCGCCCTGGATTTCACCGACAACGGGCTCGATCCGCGCTCCGGCACGATCCGCGCGCGGGCGGTGCTGCGCAATCCGCAGAACTTTCTGACGCCCGGTATGTTCGGAAACATGCGCGTCGCCGGCGAAGGCCAGGTCGCGGCGTTGCTGGTGCCCGACACCGCCGTGCAAGCCGACCAGGCGCGCAAGATCCTGCTGGTTGCCGCGCCCGATGGCACGGTCACCGCGAAGCCGGTGACGCTCGGCCCGCTGGTGGACGGCCTGCGCGTAATCCGGGAGGGCATTGCCGCCACCGATCGGGTCATCATCGAGGGATCGCAAATGGCGATGCCGGGCAGCAAAGTGAAAACCCGGCTTCAGCGCATCGAGCAGCCCAAAGCCATTCCCGCGGCGGCCTTCGCCAAAAGCCCGCCAGGCGAGGCGACGTTCGCGAACTGACGCCGTCCGCCGCCCTGCCGCCTACCTTTTTGCGAAAGCCTGAGCCATGCGCTTGTCCCGCTTCTTCATCGACCGGCCGATTTTCGCCGTCGTCATCGCCATAATCATTACGGTGGTGGGGGCGATCTCGTACTTCTTCCTGCCCGTGTCACAGTACCCGGAAGTCGTTCCGCCAACGGTCACGGTAACCGCCGCCTATCCCGGGGCGTCGGCCGAAACGGTGGCCGACACGGTCGCCAATCCGATCGAGCAGGAAATCAACGGCGTCGACGGCATGCTCTACCTGTCGAGCCAATCGACCGGCGACGGGCGGGTCACGATCACGGTCACGTTCGAGCAGGGGACCGACCTCGATACCGCGCAAGTCCTGGTCCAGAACCGGGTTGCCATCGCGGTCCCGCGCCTGCCCGAAGAAGTACAGCGGCTCGGTATCGTGACGCGCAAGACGACACCCGACTTCCTGCTGGTGGTGAACCTGATTTCGCCCGACAACTCGCTCAGCCGCGAATACATCTCGAACTACGCGCAGACGCGGATCAAGGACCGCCTGGCGCGGATCGAAGGCGTGGGGGACGTGCAGCTGTTCGGCTCTCGAGAGCTGGCCATGCGGGTGTGGATCGATCCCGGCCGCGCCGCTGCGTTGGGGCTGACCGGGGGCGACATCGTAGCCGCCCTGCGGGCGCAGAACGTCCAGGTGGCCGCCGGGACGCTGGGCCAGCCGCCCAGCGCGGGGAGCGCGTTCCAGCTCAACGTCGAGACCGAAGGGCGCTTCACCGATCCCAAGCAATTCGGCAACGTCGTCATCCGCACCGATGGCGAGGGCCGCCAGGTGCGCGTCAGCGACGTCGCCCGGGTCGAGATCGGGGCGCAGGACTACAGCACCTCGGCGTACCTCAACGACAAGGATTCGGTGATTATCCCGGTGCTGCAGAAGCCGGGTTCCAATGCCCTCGCTTCCGCCGAGGCGGTGCAGTCAGCGATGAAAGAGATGTCCGCCGATTTCCCCGCCGGGCTTGCCTACCGCATCGTCTACAACCCGACCGAATTCATCCAGCAGTCGGTCGATGCGGTGGTCCACACCCTCCTCGAAGCCATCGTGTTGGTGATCCTGGTCATCGTCGTGTTCCTGCAGAAATGGCGTGCGTCGCTGATTCCGGTGCTGGCGATCCCCGTGTCGCTGATTGGCACTTTCGCGGCGCTGGCGATGCTGGGATATTCGATCAATAACCTTTCGCTGTTCGGCCTGGTGCTGGCGATCGGGATCGTCGTCGACGACGCGATCGTCGTGGTCGAGAACGTCGAGCGCAACCTCCACGAAGGCCACTCGCCGCTCGAGGCCGCGCGCCTGTCGATGGACGAAGTCGGCGCCGCGCTGGTCGCCATCGTGCTGGTGCTTTGTTCGGTGTTCGTGCCCACGCTGTTCATTGGCGGCCTGTCGGGCGCGTTCTACCAGCAGTTCGCGGTGACGATCTCGGCCGCGACGGTGATCTCGCTGGTGGTCTCGCTGACGCTTTCCCCGGCGCTCGCGGCCCTGCTCCTGCGCCCTCACCAGCCGGCACCGGCGGGTGCCTATTGGCGCCAGTTGGCCGAGCGCGCGGGCAGTACCTTCAACCGCGGGTTCGATCGTTTCAGCGCGTCCTACGGCCGCCTGACCATGCGGCTGGTGGCAATGCCGCGGCGCATGATGGCCGCTTATGTCGGCCTGATCGCGCTCACCGGGCTGGCGCTGTACGTCACGCCGACCGGATTCATCCCGTCGCAGGACCAAGGCTATTTCCTGACCGTCATCCAGCTGCCGCCCGGGTCGGCAACGTCGCGCACCGATGACGTGATGAAGCAGGTAGCGGCGCGCGTTCTTCCGATCAAAGGGGTCACCGGCACGGTCATGCTGTCGGGCTTTGACGGCACTTCCGAAACTCAATCGGCAAGTGCTGCCGCGGCCTACTGGGTGCTTGATGATTTCAAGGCGCGTGCGGCCAAAGGTCAGACGCTCGACAAGCTGATGGCCGAAGCTCAGGCCGCGACCGCCGACATCATCGGTGCCCGTCTGATGATCGTCAAACCGCCGGTCATCCGCGGCATCGGTTCGGCCGGCGGGTTCCGCATGATGATCGAGGATCGCACGGGCGGCGGGTCGCGCGCCTTGCAGGAGGTGGTGAACAAGGCGATCGCCCAGGCCAACACCCAGAAGGGCCTCGCGGGCGTCTACACCTTCTTCGAGACCGGCACGCCGCGAATCCATGCCGAGATCGACCGCGACAAGGCCCAGATCCTGGGCGTGGCCCCGGCGCGCATTTTCGAAGCGCTGCAGGTCTATCTCGGGTCGGCGTTCATCAACGACTTCAACCTGCTGGGCCGTACCTACCGCGTTACCGCGCAAGCCGACGCGCCGTTCCGCGACGGACCGGCCGACATCGCCAACCTCCAGACGCGGTCCGACAACGGCGCCATGGTCCCCTTGGGTTCGGTCGCGACGCTAAGCGACACGACCGGGCCGTACCGCGTCACGCGCTACAACCTTGCGCCCGCGGTTGCCGTCGACGGCGACACGGCCCCGGGCTCCTCCACCAGCCAATCTTTGATGACGATGGAGAAGGTCGCGGCCCAGACTCTGCCGCGCGGCTACTCGGCCGAGTGGACGGGCATCGCCTACCAGCAGAGGTTCGCCGGCAATACCGCTGTGCTGGTGTTCGCTCTGGCGGTGCTGCTGGTGTTCCTGGTGCTGGCCGCGCAGTACGAAAGCCTGGTCATGCCGCTGGCGATCATCCTGATCGTGCCGATGTGCATCCTGGCGGCCATGATCGGCGTCAACCTGCGGGGGCAGGACAACAACGTCCTGACCCAGATCGGCCTGGTTGTCCTTATCGCGCTGGCGGCGAAAAACGCGATCCTGATCGTCGAATTCGCCCGTCAGGGAGAGGAACGGGAGGGACTGAGCCCCGCACAGGCCGCGGTCCAGGCCGCCCAAACCCGCCTGCGGCCAATCCTGATGACCAGCTTTGCGTTCATTCTGGGCTCGCTGCCGCTGGTGATCGCAACCGGGGCAGGCGCGGAATTGCGTCAGGCGCTGGGCACGGCGGTGTGTTTCGGCATGCTCGGCGTCACCGGCTTCGGCCTGCTCTTCACTCCGACTTTCTACGTCGTCTCCCGCACTTTGGGCGAGCGTTTGTCCGGCCTGCGCGCCCGCCGCGCGGTCGCTGGACGCCCCCCTCTCCTGCCAGCCGAATAGGGCCTGCCATGACTCTTCGTTCGATGATCCTCGCAGCGGTTTCAGCCGCCACCTTGTCAGCCTGCGCGGTGGGGCCGAATTATGTCGCCGCACCACCTCCGTCGGCTGCGGCAGGACCTTTCCTCGGCGCGGCCGAGCCGGTGTTCGAGGCCACCGAGCTCCCTGCCGACTGGTGGCGCCTGTACCAGGACCCGGTCCTCGACCAGCTGGTCGGCGATGCGTTGCGGACCAACACCGATATTCGCCAGGCCGTGGCGCGCATCGAGCGTGCCCGCGCCGGGGTGCGCGAGGCACACGCGGGTCGATTGCCGCAGACCGGACTTTCCGCCGGCGCCAGCTACGGCCGCGCGGCGGAAAACCCGGCCGCCACGGGGATCGACAGGCAGGGCGAATCCTACGATGTCGGGCTCAATGTTTCCTACGAGGTCGATCTGTTCGGCCGCGTCGGCCGCGGCGTGGAAGCAGCACGCGCCAACCTCGCCGCAAGCCAGGCCGATGCCGACGCGGTGCGGATGATCGTGGTGGCGGATACCACCCAAGCGTATGCCGATGCAGCGTCGGGCGCGGCCCGGTTGCGGGTCGCCCGAGATATCGTTGCGCTGCTCGACCAGTCGCTGGCGCTGACCCAGCGGCGCCACGATGCCGGGCTCGAGAGTGGCCTGGCCCTGGCGCGCATTTCAACCCTGCGCGAACAGCGGTCCGCTGATATCCCCGCCATCGAGGCCGACCGCCAGGCAGCCCTGTTCCGGATTGCCACGCTCACCGGCCGTGCACCGGCCGAGTTGCCAGCCATATCCGGAGAGCGGAGCCTTGCGCTCGAAATAACGCAGCCACTCCCGATCGGCGATGGCGCGCAGCTGCTCGCCCGCCGCCCCGACATCCGCGCCGCCGAGCGGCGGCTCGCCGCCAGCACGGCGGGCATTGGCGTTGCCACCGCGGACCTTTATCCGCGCATCACGTTGGGCGCGTCGATCGGCTCGGTCACCGCCAGCCTGGCCGATATTTTTACCGGCGGGCCGTTGCGGTGGCTGCTCGGTCCGTTGCTGTCGTGGGCATTTCCCAACCAGGAGCCGACTCGCGCCCGCATCGCCGCCGCCAGGGCCGACGCGCAAGGATCGCTGGCAGCGTTCGACGGGACGGTGCTGCAGGGGCTCGAGGAAGCCGAGACCGCCTTGTCGACCTATGCCCGCTCGATCGACCGGCGGCGCGCCTTGCAGGCGGCCAGCGCACAGGCCGGACGAGCCGCGCGCATAACCCGCGCCCAGCAGCGCGAAGGCGCGATCAATTCGCTGGACCGACTGGATTCCGAACGCACCCTGGCCGAGGCGCAGGCGCAGTTGGCGGTGCAGGACGCTGCCGTTTCACGCGCGCAGATCAACGTCTTTCGATCGCTCGGTGGCGGGTGGTCGGGCGCTACCACCGGAACGCCCACGCTCGCCGTCCGTCAGGACTAACCGGACTAAGTCGGCCTCCGAGGCATTGCCTGGGTTGCGTTCAGGATAACCTGACGCGCGTCGGGTGCGAGTATCACAAGCCCGCTACGACGGAGGCCCGGGACTGAGTGGTGCGCCACGCAGTCCTGAGC
>JBDSUJ010000145.1:0-22719 GCA_039927815.1 Croceibacterium sp.
AGCCCGACGGACGCTCACGTCCGGCGGCTGCTGGTCGAACGGCTGTACACGCAACTCGGCAACTTCATCGCTGGCGCGCTGTGCGGAATCGTCATGGCTTGGGGCGCAGCGATCCAGGCGGGCAACCCGTGGCTGGAGCTTACCGCGGCGGTCCTCACGGCAGTCGCGGCGCTGCGCATTGCCAATTTCTATTTCCTGCCGCGCATCAAGTTGTTCGAAACATCTCGTGTCCCCGAAATCGTGTTCGAGGTCGGCGCCTTTGCTTATGCCGGGATACTAGGCCTGATCGCGGCACAGTGCGTTCTCCTCGATGTCCCTTACGGGATCGAGACCCTGACCTGCGTCAATGCGGTCGGCTATGGCATTGCTATCGCCGCGCGCAACGCCGGGCGCCCGGTCATCGCCAATGGTCAGCTGATCCTGGCGATCGGTCCAGTGGTGATCGCTTCTGCAATGACGCTGGATGTGCCCCACGTCCTTCTTGCCCTGACGCTATGCCTGCTCGTACCGGCGATGGTCTCGATTTCGGCTTCGCTGTTCCAGGTCATGCGAACCTCGATCGCTGCCGCCGAAACCAGCGCCCAGCTGGCCGAAAAGATGAGCATTCTAGCACGCACGGACGTGGTCACCGGGCTCACCAACCGGGCCGGGCTCAACCAGGATTCGGCCGAGATGGTCCGCGCGCTGCCGCTGGGTCACAAGCTCGCGCTGTTCTGGCTCGATCTCGACAAGTTCAAGGAAGTAAACGACGTGCTCGGCCACCCGGTGGGCGACCGGGTGCTCGGCGAAGTCGCCAACCGGTTGCGCGCGTGCACCCCCGCCGCAGCATGCGTGGCGCGGTTCGGCGGCGACGAGTTCATCGTCCTCGCGGATGTCAACGACCGGGCGCAGAGCGAGCGGCTGGCGCGCGCCATCAGCGAGGAAGTGTCGCGCCCGATCCGCGTCGACGGCCAGCGGATCGACACCGGCGCGTCGATGGGCGTGGCGTTGTTGCCCGACGACGCGGCCGACATGGACTCGTTGATGAAGGGGGCCGACCTGGCGCTTTACCATGCCAAGGTTCAGGGCCGCGGCCAGATCTGCTTCTTCGACACCTCGATGACGCGCGACCTGGTCCGCAAGAAGGAAATCGAGGCCGAGCTACGCGCGGCGATCCAGCGCGATGAGCTGTCGATCTTCTTCCAGCCGATCGTCGATCTTGAGAGCGGCCGCATCCGCACGTTCGAAGCGCTCGTGCGCTGGTTCCACCCCGAAAAAGGCGAGCTGCGTCCTGACGAATTCATCCCGGTCGCGGAAGAGACCGGGGTCATCATCACATTGGGCAACTGGATCACCGCCCAGGCGGCCCGCACTTGCGCGCAGTGGCCCGAAGAAGTGACCGTCGCGGTCAATCTGTCGCCCTTGCAGATCCGCGCGCCTGGCGCCGCGCTCGGCATTCTCGGCGCGCTGCGCGATGCCGGGCTGTCGCCGTCGCGGCTCGAGCTGGAAGTGACCGAAAGCCTGTTCCTCGAAGACAACGAGAACACCTCGCGCTTCATCGACGAGCTGTCCGCGGCGGGGGTTCGCTTTGCGCTCGACGACTTCGGGACCGGTTATTCCTCGCTCGGGTACATCAACAAGTATCCGTTCAAGAAGATCAAGGTCGACCGCAGCTTCGTGTCCGGCCCCAACATCGGCAAGAAGAGCGACGCGATTATCCGCGCGGTGGCGGAAATGGGCGCGACGCTCGACATGGACATTGTCGCCGAGGGCCTCGAGACGCTCGAACAAGTCGAAGCGGTGCGGCGTGCCGGGTGTACGCTGGGCCAAGGATATTACTTCAGCCGCGCGGTGCCCGATTACCTGGCGGCCATGTTGCTGGCCCAGGAGCGCGAGCGCGATCGCGAACAGAACGAAGATCGCAAGGTCAGCTAACCCATATCGCTGTCAATCGCTATTGCGAACTGTTAGCAGAAATAAACCTGAACGTTGACCGCTTTGACGGTTGCCATGGCAATTCCCCCGGATTAGGGCGAGCCCAACTTCCGGCGCGATCCTCCCGCGGGTGGCGCGGACCGCCGGACCCGCCGCTTCAGCGCCCGCGCAAAGCTAAGGACCCGGCTGACACATCATGGCTCGCCAGACAAACGCACGTCCCAAGATCGCCTTGGTCGGCGCCGGCATGATCGGCGGCACCCTCGCCCATCTCGCCGCCAAGAAGGAACTGGGCGACATCGTCCTGTTCGACATCATGGACGGGATTCCGCAAGGCAAGGCACTCGACCTCAGCCAGTGCGGCCCGATCGAAGGGTTCGACGCCCGCATCACCGGCACCAACGACTACGCTGACATCGCCGGCGCCGACGTGGTCATCGTCACCGCCGGCATCCCGCGCAAGCCCGGCATGAGCCGCGACGATCTGCTCAAGACCAACCTTGGGGTGATGAAGGCGGTCGGCGAGGGTATCAACACGCATGCCCCCGATGCGTTCGTGATCTGCATTACCAACCCGCTCGATGCGATGGTGTGGGCGCTGCGCGAATTCTCCGGCCTGCCGCATAACATGGTGGTCGGCATGGCCGGCGTGCTCGACAGCGCACGCTTTGCCACGTTCCTGGCGTGGGAATTCGGCGTCTCGGTGCGCGACGTGAACGCGTTCGTGCTGGGCGGCCACGGCGACACGATGGTCCCGGTCACCAGCTATACCACGATCTCGGGGATTCCGGTCGACGACCTCGTCAAAATGGGCAAGTCGAGCAAGGAAGCCATCGCCGCGATCGTCGCGCGCACTCGCGCCGGCGGCGGTGAGATTGTTGGCCTGCTCAAGACTGGCTCGGCGTTTTACGCCCCCGCCACCAGCGCGATCACGATGGCCGAAGCTTACCTCGGCGACCAAAAGCGCATCTTGCCCGTCGCCGCGCACCTCACCGGTCAGTACGGCGTCTCCGACCTCTACGTCGGCGTGCCAGCGGTGATTGGCGCTGGCGGTGTCGAGGAAGTGATCGAGATCGCGCTGGACGATGAAGCGAAAGCCAACCTCCAGACCAGTGTCGACGCGGTCAAGGAACTGCTGGACGCGTGTAAAGCGATCGACAGTTCGTTGGGGTGAGGTTTGCTATTGCCTTGGCACTTGTGATCATAGCGGCAGCCTATGGCGGACTTCCCGGGGGAGTTGCACGGATCTCCGGCGTCCCGCCGCAAACGAGTTTCGACGTTGACCTCGCTTCCTTTTACCTCGGCATGGTCATCTTGATAGGCGCTGCACTTTTTTGGACTGCCAAGCGAATTCGGAGCCCTAAATGAGCATTCTCGTCGACCGCGCTACCAAGGTCATCACTCAGGGAATGACCGGGGAAACCGGCACCTTCCACACCCAGCAGGCACTCGATTACGGCACCCAGATGGTCGGCGGGGTGACGCCGGGCAAAGGCGGGCAGACGCATATCGGGTTGCCGGTGTTCGACACGGTCGAAGAAGCAAAGGCCCGGACCGGCGCCACCGCCAGCGTGATCTACGTACCGCCGCCGTTCGCCGCGGATTCGATCCTCGAGGCGATCGACGCCGGGATCGAGCTGATCGTCGCGATCACCGAGGGCATTCCAGTCCTCGACATGGTCCGGGTCAAGCGGGCGCTGTCCGGCACTAAGTCGCGGCTGATCGGGCCCAATTGCCCCGGCGTGCTGACACCCGAAGAATGCAAGATCGGGATCATGCCCGGCAGCATTTTCAAGAAGGGCACCGTGGGAGTGGTCAGCCGCTCGGGCACGCTGACGTATGAAGCGGTCCACCAGACGACCCGGGTCGGCCTCGGCCAGACGACGGCGGTCGGCATCGGCGGTGACCCGGTCAATGGCACCAATTTCATCGACGTGCTCGAGCTGTTCCTCAAGGACGACGACACCAAGTCGATTATCATGATCGGCGAGATTGGCGGCAGCGCCGAGGAAGATGCTGCCCAGTTTATCACCGACGAAGCCAGGCGCGGCTGGCACAAGCCGATCGTCGGATTCATCGCCGGCCGCACCGCGCCTCCGGGGCGGCGGATGGGCCACGCCGGCGCAATCGTCAGCGGCGGGCAAGGCGGGGCGGAAGACAAGATCGCGGCGATGGAAGCGGCCGGCATCCGCGTCGCGGCGAGCCCCAGCGAGCTTGGCACCACGCTCGACGCCCTGCTCAAGGAACTTACCTGAGCCATGGGCACCGAAGCGCAAACTTTTCTGCCTGAGCTCGACGCTCAGGACGGACCGCAGCCCGGCCCCAGTTGGGCCAATCCCGGCTGGCTGCTGGCCGAAGCGGGCGGCGACCTGACCGACGCGCTCGACCCAACCGCGATGAAGCTGGCGGTGGCTCAGTCCGCCGCCAAGGCCGGCAAAGCCCCGCTCGACGAAGCCGCGCTCGAAGCCGCGGCGGGCGATTCGATCCGCGCGATGCTGCTGATCCGCACGTATCGCGTGCGCGGGCACCTCGCCGCCGATCTCGATCCGCTCGGACTGACGCATCTCGAGCTGCCCGCCGACCTGACGCCCGAATTCTATGGCTTCACCGGCGCCGCGCTCGACCGGCCGGTCTACATGGGGGGCACCCTCGGCCTCGAATGGGCGACCATCAGCCAGCTGGTCGCGACCCTGCGCAAGAATTACTGTGGCCACGTCGGCCTTGAATACATGCACATCGCCGATGTCGAGGAACGGCGCTTCCTGCAGGAACGCATCGAAGGCCCGGACAAGGTCATTACCTTCACGCCTGAAGGCAAGAAGGCGATTCTCGGGGCCGTCATCCGCGGCGAGGAGTACGAAAAATTCCTCGGCAAGAAGTACGTCGGGACCAAGCGCTTCGGGCTCGACGGGGGTGAATCGATGATCCCGGCGCTCGAAAGCGTGATCAAGTACGGTGGATCGAGCGGCGTGCGCGAGATTATCTATGGCATGTCGCATCGCGGGCGGCTCAACGTCCTGGCGAACGTGATGGCCAAGCCGTACCGGGTGATCTTCCACGAATTCTCAGGGGGCACCGCCAACCCCGCCGATGTCGGCGGGTCGGGCGATGTCAAATATCATCTCGGCACCAGTACCGACCGTGAATTCGACGGGATCAAGGTACACATGAGCCTGGTCCCCAACCCCAGCCACCTCGAGGCGGTCGATCCGGTCGTGCTGGGCAAGGCGCGCGCGCAGCAGGCGGTGCGCGACGACCTCAGCAAGCACGAGCAGGTCCTGCCGGTGCTGATCCACGGCGATGCGGCGTTCGCCGGCCAGGGTATCGTATGGGAATGCTTCGGATTTTCAGGCGTGCGCGGGTATAACACCGGCGGCTGTCTGCACTTCGTCATCAACAACCAGATCGGGTTCACCACCAGCCCGCAATTCGCGCGCTCCAGCCCTTATCCCTCGGACATCGCGAAGGCGGTCCAGGCGCCAATCATCCACGTCAACGGCGACGATCCGGAAGCGGTCACCTTCGCGTGCAAGCTGGCGATCGAGTTCCGACAGAAATTCAAGCACGACGTCGTGATCGACATGTGGTGCTATCGCCGGTTCGGGCACAACGAGGGTGACGAGCCGAGCTTCACCCAGCCGCTGATGTACGCGCGGATCAAGCAGCATCCCCGGGTCAGCGAGATTTACGCCGCGCGGCTGATCGCGGAAGGCGTGATCGATGATCAGACCGCGGCGCTCATGCGCAGCGAGTTTGAAACCTTGCTGACCGGCGAGTTCGATGCCGCTACCAGCTACAAGGCCAATGCGGCCGACTGGTTTGGCGGCCGGTGGAGCGGGCTTAACAAGCCGGCCGACCCTGAAACCGCGCGCCGCAATGTCGACACCGCGGTTGACAAGAAGCTGTTCGACAGTCTCGGCCGCACGCTCACCACGGTGCCCGCCGATCTCACGGTCCACAAGACGCTCGAACGCATTCTCGAAGCCAAGCGACAGATGTTCGAAACCGGCGAGGGATTCGACTGGGCGACGGCGGAGGCGCTCGCGTTCGGGAGCCTGGTCGCCGAAGGCTTCGGGGTTCGCCTGTCAGGGCAGGATTCGGGCCGCGGCACTTTCAGCCAACGCCACGCGATCTGGGTCGACCAGACCGACGAGCGTAAATACATCCCACTAACTCAGGTGCCGCATGGCAAGTTCGAAGTCTACGACAGCCCGCTCAGCGAATATGGCGTGCTTGGCTTCGAATACGGCTTTGCCAGCGCCGACCCCAAGACGCTGGTGCTGTGGGAAGCGCAATTCGGCGATTTCGCCAACGGCGCGCAAATCGTCATCGACCAGTATTTCGCCGCCGGCGAGGCCAAGTGGCTGCGCGCCAACGGGCTGGTCCTGCTTCTGCCGCACGGGTTCGAAGGCCAGGGGCCGGAGCACTCGTCCGCGCGGCTCGAACGGTTCCTGCAACTGTGCGCCGACGACAACATCCAGGTGTGCAACATCACCAGCCCGGCGAATTACTTCCACGCCCTGCGCCGGCAGATGCTGCGCCCGTTCCGCAAGCCGCTGGTGGTGATGACGCCCAAGAGCCTGCTGCGCCATCCGCTGGCCAAGAGCAGCGCCGAAGAGTTCACCGCGACCAGCCATTTCAAGCGAATCCTGTCCGACCGAGTGGCGATCCCCGACGACAAGATTCGCCGGCTGGTGTTGTGCAGCGGCAAAGTCGCGCTCGACCTGTTCGAAGCGCGCGAGCAGGCCGGCCTCGACAATGTGTCGGTCGTGCGGCTGGAACAGCTTCACCCGTTCCCCGGCGAACCGCTGGCGGAACGGCTGGCGCTCATGACGAACCTCAAGGAGGTGGTGTGGTGCCAGGAAGAACCGCGCAACAACGGCGCGTGGTTCTTCGTTGAAAGCCATATCGAGGCCGCGCTGACCGATGGTGGTCACGCAGGCAAGCGCGCGAGCTATGCCGGACGCGATGCCTCGGCCTCGCCAGCCACGGGGCTCGCCAGCCGGCACAAGCAGCAGCAGGAAGCGCTCGTCGCCGCCGCGCTGGGCCTGTCCCAGTGATTTGGGCCTGATCAGGAGCCGATGATGAGCAGCGAAGTCAAAGTCCCGGTACTGGGAGAATCGGTCACCGAGGCAACTATCGGCGAATGGCTCAAGAAGCCGGGTGAGGCGGTCAATCTCGACGAGCCGATCGCCAGCCTAGAGACCGACAAGGTTGCCGTTGAAGTGCCGGCCCCGGTTGCCGGGGTCATGGGACAATACCGGGCGCAAGTCGGCGAGACGGTCAACATCGGCGCGGTCATCGCGACAATCGAAGACGGCACCCCCGCCGGCGAAGTAACCCAAGTTACCGAGCGCGAGCAGGCCCAGCCGGCCGAGCAGAAGCCGCCCGTGCCCAATGCCGCCGCCGCCGCGAAAGTAGCTGCTGCGCCCTCCGAGAGCGAGCTCGCCGATCCCACGACGCTGTCGCCCGCGGTCCGCCGCGCAGTACTCGAACACGGGGTTGACCCCACACAGATCAAGGGCACCGGCAAGGATGGCCGCCTGACCAAGGAAGACGTGGTGTCGGCCGCGCAGGCCAAGAAGGCCGCCCCGCCGCCGGTTGCACGGGAGGAAACGTCCGCGCCCGACCCCTCGCCGGGCCTGACCGCCGCGCTCGCGCCGACCGCGGACCGGCGGGAAGAACGAGTCAAGATGACCCGCCTGCGCCAGACCATCGCTCGCCGGCTCAAGGCGGCGCAGAACGAGGCGGCGCTGCTGACGACGTTCAACGACTGCGACATGAGCGCGGTGATGGCGGCGCGCGAGGCATACAAGGATCTGTTCGCCAAAAAGCACGGCATCAAGCTCGGCTTCATGAGCTTTTTCGCCAAGGCGGCGTGCCTGGCCCTCAAGAGCGTGCCGTCGGTCAACGCGCGGATCGAGGGCGACGACATCATCTATCACGACTACGTCGACATCTCCGTCGCGGTCAGCGCGCCGGGCGGGCTGGTCGTGCCGGTGGTTCGCAATGCCGACGCGATGAGCTTCGCCGAAATCGAACAGGCGATCGCCGCCTTTGGCCAAAAGGCCAAGGACGGTGCGCTGACCATGGCGGACATGCAGGGCGGCACCTTCACGATCTCCAACGGCGGCGTGTTCGGATCGCTGATGAGCACGCCGATCATCAACCCCCCGCAGTCGGCTGTGCTCGGGCTCCACCGGATCGAGGACCGGCCGGTCGCGCGCGACGGCCAGGTGGTGATCAAGCCGATGATGTATCTCGCGCTCAGCTATGACCACCGGCTCGTCGACGGCCGCGAGGCGGTGACCGCGCTCAAGGTCATCAAGGACGCTATTGAGGACCCGATGCGCCTGCTGATCGATTTGTGAGGATCTGATGGCCGACACTTACGATTACGATGTCCTCGTCATCGGCTCGGGCCCGGGAGGGTATGTTGCCGCAATCCGCGCCGCCCAGCTCGGCCTCAAGACAGCCTGTGCGGAGAGCCGTGACACGCTCGGCGGCACGTGCCTTAACGTCGGCTGCATTCCGTCCAAGGCCCTGCTCCACGGCTCCGAGCTGTTCGACGAAGCGGCGCACGGCACGATGGCCAAATTCGGCGTCGTGGCCGACAACGTGAGGCTCGATCTGGCCAAGCTGCAGGGCGAAAAGGCCACCGCGGTCAAGGAGCTGACCGGCGGGATCGCATTCCTGTTCAAGAGGAACAAGGTTACCTGGCTGAAAGGCCTGGGTGTGTTCCAGGACGCGCACACGGTCAAAGTCGACGATCAGACCGTGACTGCCAGAAACGTCGTCATCGCCACCGGCTCTTCGGTCACGCCGCTGCCGGGCGTGGCGGTCGACAATGCCGCGGGCTTGGTGGTCGATTCCACCGGCGCGCTAGAACTCGACCGCGTGCCGCAGCACCTCGTCGTGATCGGCGGCGGGGTGATCGGTCTGGAACTCGGCAGCGTATGGCGGCGGCTTGGCGCCAAAGTTACCGTCGTCGAGTTCCTCGACGAAATCCTGCCCGGGATGGATGGCGAAGTCCGCACCGAAGCCCACAAGCTGTTCGCCAAGCAGGGCTGCGAATTTCGCATGTCGACCAAAGTTACCGGCGTCTCCGTCGAGGGCAAGACCGCGACCGTGACGCTCGAGCCCGCGGCCGGCGGCACGGCCGAGACGCTCGACGCCGATTGCGTGCTGGTCTCAATCGGCCGCCGCCCGAACACCGACGGACTGGGCCTCGAAGCCATCGGGCTGGAGCTCAACAAGCGCGGCCAGATCGAAACCGACGGCGAGTTCCGTACCAAGGTCGATGGCGTATGGGCGATCGGCGATGTGATCCCCGGTCCGATGCTGGCTCACAAGGCCGAGGACGAAGGCATCGCGGTCGCCGAGAATATCGCCGGGCTGACCGGGATCGTGAACCATGCCGTGATCCCGAGCGTGGTTTACACCATGCCCGAGATCGCCGGCGTCGGGCTGACCGAGGAACAGGCCAAGGAGCACGGCGCGATCAAGGTCGGCAAGTTCCCGATGATGGCCAACAGCCGCGCCAAGACCAACCGCGACACCGACGGCTTCGTCAAAGTCATCGCCGACGCCGCGACTGACCGGGTGCTCGGCGTGTGGATCATCGCCTCTGTCGCCGGGACCATGATTGCCGAAGCGGCGCTGGCGATGGAGTTCGGTGCCACCAGCGAGGACATCGCCTATACCTGCCACGCCCACCCGACGCACGCCGAGGCGCTCAAGGAAGCGGCGATGGCGGTGACCGGCAAACCGATCCATATGTAACGGTGCGCAGTTGAGCCAACTTCGTCCGTTCCATCTCGCGTTCCCGGTCGACAACCTCGACACCGCGCGCGCGTTTTGGGGCGAGACCATGGGCTGTCCCGAGGGGCGCAGCGCGGAAGCATGGATCGATTTCGACCTCTACGGCCACCAGATCGTCGCTCACCTCGCGCCCGGCGCGGTGGCTGCGGCGGCGCAGGCGGCAAACGCGGTCGATGGACATGACGTGCCGGTGCCGCATTTCGGCATCGTGCTGACGCTGGCGGACTGGCATGTACTGGCGGAGCGTCTGACCAGCCGAGGTGTGGCGTTCGAGATCGAACCGTATGTGCGCTTTGCCGGCCAGCCGGGCGAACAGGCGACGATGTTCTTCCGCGACCCGAGCGGCAACGCGATCGAGATGAAGGCCTTCGCGGACCTGGGCCAGCTGTTCGCGACCGGCTGAGCGGCCCGGAACATCGCGCCGCGCCGTCGGTTTGGAGGTGCGGGAGGCGATCCGCACATCATCATGCACAGTACCATCCGCGGTCCGGCCGCCGCCGACCTCGTTCGCTGGTGTATCGGAACCGGGCTCGCGCTGGCCGCGGCCGGCTGCGCCAAGAACCGCCAGGACGACATTCCGCCGCGCGCCACCGACACGATCGAGCTGGCGCCGCGGTACTCGGTCATCTCGGTGCCGGTCAGCGCCGATCTCGGTGAATTGCGCGCCGCGCTTGAACACGAGGTGCCGCGCACCTTGTGGACCATCGACAAGCCGAACCAGACTTGCGCGGCGTCGAAGAAGGTCAAAGTCCTGGTCGTCAAAATCAAGACCCCGACGATCAAGTGCCGGCTGGTTGGGCAGGTCACGCGCGGACCGCTGGCGATTTCAGGATCCGGCGAGAACCTGGTGGTGACGATGCCGATCCACGCCATAATCCACGCGCGCGACATCGGGGGTCTGATCAAGGAAGAAAGCGCGACAGCCGACGCCCGCGTGCGCGCCGTGGCGCGGCTCGACGTGCAGCACGACTGGAGCCTGTCGGGCAAAGTCGACATCAAATACGATTGGACTCAGGAACCGGCGGTCGACCTGCTCGGCCAGCATATCGTGCTGACCAACCAGGCCGATGCCAAGCTCGCCGGAGTGGTCAACCGGCTCGAACGCACGCTGCCGCGAGAACTGGCCAAGCTCAACTTTCGCCAGAACGTCGAGCGGTCGTGGCGCGGCGCGTTCACTTCGCTCCAGCTCAACCGCTCTAACCCGCCCGTGTGGATGCGGATCACGCCGCAATCGCTGAACTATGGCGGCTACGCGATCAACGGCCAAAAGGTTCAATTGCGGCTGGGCATGAAGGCGCGCACTGAAACCTACGTCGGCGCCCAGCCGGCCGATCCGGCGCCGACGCCGCTGCCGCCGGTCCAGCGGCTGGCGGAGAAGCCGGGCGAGCTGCTGTTTTATATTCCGGTGATCGCCGATTATGCGCAGCTCGAGCCGGTCGTGGCCGAGGCTCTTGCCAAGCGCGAGATGCGCCCGTTTGAAGTACCCGGCATCGGCCCGGTCAACGCCCACTTCGGTAAAATCATCGTCTACGGCACGACCGGGGGGCGCATCGCGGTCGGCGTGATCCTCGCGGTTCGCGATGCGGCGGGCAATTTCGGCAAGTCGAGCGGGACGGTGTGGCTGACCGCCAAGCCGGTCAACGCGCCTAACAGCCGCGCAGTCACTTTTACCGACCTCAAGGTCGCCGGCACCACCGACCGGCGCACCACCGACCTGATGCTGAAGCTGGCCAATTCACCGGCGCTGTCGACCACTATCGCGGACGCGTTGGCGCAGAATTTCGGGCGCGATTATGACGAGCTGATGGGCAAGGTGACGCGCGCGATTGCCGAGAAGCGGACTGGCGATCTGGTGATCCGGGCGCGCATCGACGATGTCCGCACCGGCGCCCTGCGCGCTGCCGGACGCGGGCTGTACCTTCCGGTATGGGGGACGGGCACCGCGGCCGTCGAACTCGACACGCACTGACCTGACCCGCTAGGTCAGACGGATGAACGTTTCCTCCGCGATGCGGCAATTCGCCCGCTGGCACATCTGGCTCGGCTGGCTGGTCGGCTTCCCGATCCTGATGTGGACGATAACCGGCCTGGTGATGGTCGCGCGTCCGATCGAAACGGTGCGCGGCACGGCGCTGCACGCCAAGGCCGCCGCCATTGACCCCGCGGGGCTGGTGTGGCCGAGACTGACCGCACGGATTCAAGACGCCCGGCTGGTACGGCAGCCCGAGGGCCCGGTGTGGATCGTTACCGAGCAAGGCGGCGGGCGATACCGTTACTCGGCCACGGACGGCGCCGCGGTGCCGCCGGTGATCGAGACCGAGGCCCGGCTGATCGCGGGGAGCGCATATACCGGAATCGGGACGATCGAGACGGCGAGATACCATCCGGCGGATGAGGCCCCGCTCGATTTGCGCCAAAACCTCAACGCGTGGCAGGTTCACTTCAGCGACGGGACCAATGTCTACATCGACGATTCGACCGGCGAGGTGCTGGCGTTCCGCACCCGCTGGTGGCGCGTCTACGATGTGATGTGGGGCCTGCACATCATGGACCTGCAGACGCGCGAGGATACCAGCCATCCAATCCTGATCGCGTTCGCGGCGCTGGCGGCGGTCGGCTCCTTGATCGGCTGCATCCTGCTGTTCCGGCGGCGTAAGGCGCGCGTCACAGGATGACCCCGCCCATCCTGCCTCCGCTGCTCGATCTGGGCGGAACGGCGGTGTTCGCGATGAGTGGCGCGCTGCTGGCCGCGCGCCTGCGGCAGACGTTTGTCACGCTGGGCTTCTTTGCTTTTGTCACCGGCGTCGGCGGCGGCAGCTTGCGCGACCTGCTGATCGGCGCTCCGGTGTTCTGGGTGCGCGATCCGTGGGTCGCACCGGTTATCCTTCTGACCGCGCTAATCGCCTGGTTCACGCCGCGGCGGTGGTGGGAAAACCAGCTGCTCGAATGGGCCGACGCGGTCGGGCTGGCGGTCTACGCCGGGCTCGGCACCGCGAAGTCGCTCGCTTACGGAGTAGAGCTGGTCCCCTCGATCCTGATGGGCGTGACGACGGGGTGCGCCGGGGGCATCATCCGCGACGTGCTCGCCGGACGGCCGTCGATCCTGATGCGGCCCGAGCTTTACGTCACGGCGGCGGCGCTGGCGGCGACGGTGACCGCGGTCGGGATCGTCGTCGGCCTGCCCCAAGGAACGGCGTGGGCCGCCGGTGTGCTGGCGGGGTTTGCCCTGCGCGGCGCGGCGCTGATCTGGAAGATCGAGTTGCCCGCCTATTCGCGCGAAGCATGATCGCATCGCCTAGGCGGCCCGGAACGTACCGATCCGAGCCGCCAGGCTTGAGCTGTTTAACGCTTACAGGCCGCGAATGCCGCTGTAGTCGAGATCGACGATCCGGCCGTACTGGACACGGCAGGTGAAACTGCCCGAGTCATAGCCGTTGTACCGGTCGTCGAACCCGCGGTAATCGTTGCCCCAGCCGCCGCGCCAGTTCTGGCTGCGGGTGTTGACCGCGATCCGCCCTTTGACGACGAAGCCGTCACGCTTGCGATCGATCTTGCGGATGTCGGTCACGTTGGCGCGGCCACCGTAAGAGTAGCGGCTGGCGCCTTGCGACGCGGCAGATACGCACTGTTCGACGGCCTGACGCGGATCACCCGCCCGATCGTACTGGTCGTAATTGTAATAACCGCCGCGATTGTCGTAGCCACGGTTATAAGGATTGCCTTGGTAGACATAGCCGTTGTTGTTGCGGCCGACCGAACCGGCCACGGCGGCTAATCCGCCGATGATCAGCGCGCCGGCGATTACATCACCAGCATCGATACCGCCACGGTCACGGCTACGATCCCGTCCGTCATAACGGGTTTGCGCCGAAGCGGGCGCGGCGGGAGCCATCGCCATCGCGCCCGCGGCGACGGTTCCGACCAGGGTTTTGGTAATCGTCAACATGGTGGGTACCTTTCGACTCAAGGTAGACTCCTGGCCTACCGCTGAGACTAGTTTTACGTTCCCAGCCCTGTGGCGGTGCTGAATGTCCCCGACAGTAATTGTTCAGCAAACCGGAGTTGTATCTGAACCAGTTACCCCGGTGCCAAGTCGGTCCAGTGGGCCATGAACGCCATCACGTCCGCCGCTTCGTCGATCGCCTTGTCGGTCGGCTTGCCCGACCCGTGGCCCGCGCGGGTCTCGATCCGGATCAATTGGGGCTTCGGGCCGAGGTCCGCCGCCTGCAAGGACGCGGTGTATTTAAAGCTGTGCCCGGGCACGACCCGGTCGTCGGTGTCGGCGGTCGAAACGATCAGCGCCGGGTAGGCCGTATGGGGCCGAATGTTGTGATAGGGCGAATAGGACCGCAGGATCTTGAAGTCAGCCTCGCGGTCGGGATGGCCATAGTCGTCGACCCAGTAACGGCCGGCGGTCCAGCGGTCGAAGCGGAGCATGTCCATCACACCGACTTGGGCGTTGCCGGCGGCGAACAGATCGGGCCGCTGGTTCACCACCGCGCCGACCAACAACCCGCCGTTGGACCCGCCCTGGATGGCCAGCCCGTCAGCGCGGGCGATCCCCTCAGCATTGAGGAATTCGCCCGCGGCAATAAAATCGTCGAACGTGTTCTGCTTGTTGGCCAGCCGCCCGCCATCGTGCCACGCCTTGCCGTATTCGCCCCCGCCGCGAATGCTGGCGAGCGCGTACACGCCGCCCGCTTCGACCCACGCGAGCTTGCTGGCCGAGAAAGACGGGGTCATCGCGATGTCGAACCCGCCGTAACCGTACAGCAACGTCGGCGCGGGACCCGTCACATCCTTGCGCCGGACGACGAACAGCGGGATGCGCGTGCCATCCTTTGAGGGGTAGAACCGCTGTTCGACCACAATGGTCTCGGGATCGAAGGCCAGCTTGGGCTCGGCGAATATCGACGTCTTGCCGCTCGCAACGTCCAGCCGGTAAACCGTGGGCGGACGATTGAAACTGCTGAAGCTGTAGAAGGACTCGGGATCGCCCGGATGGCCGGTGAAGCCAGATACGCTACCGATTCCGGGGAGCGCCACTGGCGCCAAAGCCTTGCCCGCCAGATCGAAGGTGCGGGCGAGCGACTTCGCGTCCTTGAGATAGGAGACGATCAGCCGGTCCCCGACCAGGGAGGCACTGTCGATCGGTTCGCCCGCCTGAGCGATGACTTCGCGCCACTCCACGCCCGGCTTGCCCATTGCAAGCGAGACAACGCGATAGCGCGGCGCGTCCTTGTTGGTCACGAACCATAGGGTATCGCCAACCCCTTCGATTACGCTCCAGGCGTTGTCGAACCCCGTCACCAGCGGGCGCGCGGCCCAGCCCTTGGTGGCGCGCGCGGCGAGGTCGATGATGCGCACTTCGTAACGCGCGTCGGTGCCGATGGAGCTGGTGATGACAGCCCAGCGGCCATCGTCGGTCACACTGGCGGAGTGAAGGTAATCGCGATGATCTGGCGTTGCATAGACCACCTCGTCCTGGCTCTGCGGAGTACCGAGGCGATGAAAATAGACCGCCTGATCGTAATTGAGCGCCTGGAAATCCTCGCCCTTGGCTGGCTCGGGAAAACGCGAGTAGAGAAAGCCGTCGTTGCCGACCCACGCCAGCCCGGTGAACTTGGCCCAGCGAATTTCGTCGGTCAGCGGCTTGGCCGTGGCGACATCGAGCACGCGCAGGATGCGCCAGTCGGTGCCGCCGTCCTGCACGCTGTAGAGCATGCGCGATCCATTGGGCGACGGCCGCCACGCGTCGAGCGCGGTTGCGCCGTCGGCCGCCCAGCTATTGGGATCGAGCAGCACGCGCTGTTCGCCCGCCAGACCCTCGCGGACATAAAGCGGCGACTGGTTCTGCAGGCCCGAATTGCGGGTATAGAAATAACGCCCGCCACGCTTCACCGGAGTGGAGAAGCGTTCGAAGTCGAACAACTGCCCGATCCGCGTCTTGAACCATTCGCGCCCCGGTAGCCGGGCCAGGTACGCATCGGTGACCGCGTTCTCGCGCGATACCCAGTCAGCCACTTCGGGATCGTTGCGGACGTCGTTTTCGAGCCAGCGGTAAGGATCGGCGACAGGCTCGCCGAACAGCGTCTCGACCACGTCGCCGCGGCGGGTCTCGGGATAAGCCGGAGCAGTCATCGGCTGGGCGTACGCGGGGGCGCAAACCAACGCGACAACGATCGCCGCCAGCAGGCTGAATCGAATCGGTTGCCCCACAAATACATATGGCGGCCGCGGCTTTCAGAACCGCAACCGCCTATGTAAGTCGTCATCGGTATAACCGCGAAATCAGGCGTCTTCGAATTCGTCCATGTTCTGAACCGGTCCGCTGTCCAGTCCCTTGGCCGAAACGTCGCGGTCGACGAACTCGACGATCGCGATCGGCGCGGAATCGCTCGCGCGGATGCCGGCCTTGATGACCCGGGTATAGCCGCCCTCGCGGCCGGCGTAACGCTGGGCGAGAACCTCGAACAATTTCTTTTCCTGCGCTTCGTCGAGAATGCGGCTGTGCGCCAGGCGACGGTTCGAGAGCCCGCCGCGCTTAGCCAACGTGATCAGCTTCTCGACGTAGGGCCGCAGTTCTTTCGCCTTGGGCGTAGTGGTCTTGATTTGCTCATGCTTGATCAGCGCCGCCGCCATATTGCGCAGCAGGGCGGCGCGGTGGCCGGACTTGCGCTGCAGCTTGCGGCCGGAAATGCGATGCTTCATGTTGTAAACTCCGTTCGTAAGGGGGCCGTATCAGGTACCCCGTTCCTGGCTGATTGAGGGCAGCCTGTCCCCTGATCGACATCCGGCATGCGCCGGGATGACGGTTAGCCGAGCAGCTCTTGTTCGAGCTTCTTGGCCATTTCTTCGATGTTCTCCGGCGGCCAGCCGGGAATGTCCATCCCCAGGCGCAGACCCATGCTCGACAGCACTTCCTTGATCTCGTTGAGCGACTTGCGACCGAAGTTCGGCGTCCGCAGCATCTCGGCTTCGGTCTTCTGGACCAGGTCGCCGATATAGATGATGTTGTCGTTCTTGAGGCAGTTGGCCGAGCGCACCGACAGCTCCAACTCGTCGACCTTTTTGAGCAGGTAACGGTTGAGCTGGTTGGCGTCGCTCTCTTCCGGCTGCGCGGCGAGGCCGATCATCGGGCTCGACTGCTGCGGAATGCCGTCTTCGAAGTGGACGAACAGCGCCAGCTGGTCCTGCAGGATGCGCGCGGCATAGGCCACCGCATCCTCGGGCGTCACAGTGCCGTCGGTCTCGACCGTCAGGCTCAGCTTGTCGTAGTCCAGCTCCTGCCCGACGCGGGCGTTGTCGACCTTGTAGCTGACCTGGCGGATCGGCGAGTAGAGGCTGTCGACCGGGATCAGTCCGATCGGCGCGTCGACCGGACGGTTCGAGACCGCGGGGACGTAGCCCTTGCCGGTGTCGGCGGTCAGTTCCATGTTGAGCGTGGCGCCTTCGTCGAGGTGGCAGATCAAGAGGTCCTTGTTGAGGACTTCGATGTCACCCGAAACAGCGATGTCACCGGCGGTCACGTCGGCCGGGCCCGTCGCAGCCAACTGAAGGCGCTTGGGGCCTTCGCCTTCCATCCGCAGCGCGATCTGCTTCACGTTCAGAACGATGTCGGTGACATCTTCGCGCACGCCGGCAAGGCTGGAAAACTCGTGCAGGACATTCTCGATGCGGATCGAGGTGATCGCGGCACCTTGAAGGCTGGACAGGAGCACCCGGCGCAGGGCATTGCCCAGCGTCAGACCATAGCCGCGCTCGAGCGGCTCGGCCACGAACGTCGCCTTGCGTCGGGCGTCGCCGCCGGTCTTCACGTCGAGGCTGTTGGGCTTCTTCAGTTCCTGCCAGTTCTTCATGTTGACGGACATGGACTTCCCCTAAAAAGGTCTTTGGACTGGACGCGGCCACGAAGCGCTGGGAGCACCGCGGCCGATCCGAAATTGCTGGTGCGACACCGCCTGTTTCCAGGACCGCGCCGCGGCACTCCGATCAGACGCGGCGGCGCTTAGACGGCCGGACCCCATTATGGGGGATCGGCGTCACGTCACGGATGGATGTGATGGTGAAGCCGACCGCTTGCAAGGCCCGGAGCGCGCTTTCGCGTCCCGAACCCGGCCCCTTGATCTCCACTTCCAGCGTGCGCACGCCGTGCTCGGCGGCTTTCTTGCCGGCATCGTCGGCGGCGACCTGGGCGGCATAGGGAGTCGATTTGCGGCTCCCCTTGAAACCCATCGCACCCGCGCTGGACCAGCTGATCGCATTGCCTTGCGCGTCGGTGATGGTGATCATCGTGTTGTTGAAGCTGGCGTTCACGTGCGCGACGCCACTTGAAATGTTCTTGCGCTCGCGCCGTTTAATGCGCTGCGGTGCCTGTGCCATGTCTCGTCGGCTCCCTTACTTCTTCTTGCCGGCGATCGGCTTCGCCTTGCCCTTGCGGGTACGGGCGTTGGTGTGGGTGCGCTGGCCGCGGACCGGCAGGCCCTTGCGGTGGCGCAACCCGCGATAGCAGGCCAGATCCATCAAACGCTTGATGTTCATCGCCGTGTCGCGCCGCAGGTCACCTTCGACCGAGAAATCGGCGTCGATCGTTTCACGGATCTGCAGAACCTCGGCGTCGGACAGGTCCTGCACGCGACGGCTGTGATCGATGCCCAGCTTGTCGGCGATCTTTTTCGCCGAGGTCGGGCCAATTCCGTGAATGTACGTCAGCGCGACGATCACGCGCTTGTTGGTGGGGAGGTTTACCCCGGCAATACGAGCCACTTAGTTCTCCATGCTCCACAGAGGACGGCCCATGCGGGCGGCCCCTATCTCATCGCGGTTGTTCATCCGCTTGCCCGAGACTTGCCGCGGAACGGCAAAATAACCGGTCGGCATGCATCGATCTGCAGCCTGCCGGATTAAACCCTCGATTGAGCGAATGGACTGCGCGCTTAGGGCGATTCGCTGAAGAGGTCAACCGGGCGCGTCAACAGCTCAATGCAGGACCAGCGGCGAGCCGCCACTGCCTCATTGCCGGGTTAAGTCCGGTGCGCAAAGCCCGTTATATCGCACTCACGGCCGCGCGTCAAAACCCCGTCCCACGCGGACTTTCTTGCACGCCTCGGTCTCCGTCGAGGACCCCGTCAATCGCCGTACTGACGACTTCGATCGGCGCCATGCCATCGACGCGGGTGACGATCCCACGCGCATCGTAGAGCGGCAGGATCGGTGCAGTCTTGGCACGGTATTCGGCCATGCGCGTGCGCACGGTGTCCTCGTTGTCGTCCTTGCGCCGCTTGAATTCGTGGCCGCCGCACTTGTCGCAAGTGCCCGCCGTCCGCGGGCGCTTGAATTCGTCATGGTAACCCTCGCCGCACTTGGCGCAGGAATACCGCCCGACGATGCGGCGCACGAGTTCGTCCTCGTCCACCACCAGTTCGATGACATGATCGAGCGCGCGGCCATGATTGGCGAGCAGCGCGTCGAGCGCCTTTGCCTGGTCCGCCGTGCGCGGGTAGCCGTCGAAGATCGCACCGGTCGAACGACCCATCGCCACCAGCTCCGCATCGATCAGCGCCGACACCATCGCGTCCGATACCAACTCGCCGCGCTCCATGACCGCCTTGGCCTCGATACCGACCGGGGTTTGCGCGGCCACGGCGGCGCGCAGCATGTCGCCTGTCGAAAGTTGGCGCATGCCGTGGCGCTCGATCAGGCGCGACGCCTGCGTGCCCTTGCCCGCGCCAGGCGGGCCAAGAAGGATGATGTTCACAGCTCTCCCCCCGTTCGCGCGGCAGCTACCGCAAGCGGCCCTTGAGCTTCGCCTTCTTGATCAGGTCGCCATACTGATGCGCCAGCAAGTGCGACTGAATCTGGCTGATGGTATCGACGGTCACGTTGACCACGATGAGCAGGCTGGTGCCCCCCATCACCATCGGAATGCCCGTCTGCTTGAACATGTACTCCGGCACCACGCACACGATCGTCAGGTACAGCGCCCCAATCACCGTGATGCGGGTCAGGATATAGTCGAGATAGTCGGCGGTCCGCTTGCCCGGGCGGATGCCGGGGATGAATCCGCCGTTCTTCTTCAGGTTGTCGGCCGTCTCCTCTGGATTGAAGATCAGCGACACGTAGAAGAAACAGAAGAAGATGATGCCGAGCGCGTAAAGCATCAGATACAGCGGCTCGCCGTGCTGGAGATACTGGTTGAGCGTCTGGATCACGCCATAGACCGCGCTGTCGGTGTTGACCGCGTTGCCCGCAAACTGCGTGATCGTGAGCGGGAGCAGCAGAAGCGAACTGGCGAAGATCGGGGGAATAACGCCGGCGGTGTTGATCTTGAGCGGCAGATGGCTGCGGTCGGCCTGCATCCCGCGCGCACTGGCGCGTTTGGGATACTGGATCAGCAGGCGGCGGGTCGCGCGCTCCATGAAGCAGATGCCGAGGATCAGCGCGACCAGGATGATCAGGAACCCGATGATCACGAACGCACTGATTGAGCCCGAGCGGCCGCCTTCGAACAGCTGTGACGCGAAAGTCGGGAAACGCGACACGATGCCCGCCATGATGATGAGCGACACCCCGTTGCCGATTCCGCGGCTGGTGATCTGTTCGCCCAGCCACAGCAGGAACATGGTCCCGCCGATGAGATTGATGACGGCGGTCACGCGGAACACCATGCCGGGGTTGACGACCGCCTGGAGGCCGCTCGACGCGCCATAAGCCTCAAGACCCGAAGCCAGGAACCAGCCCTGGATCGCGCATAGCAGCACCGCGCCATAACGGGTGTACTGGTTGAGCTTCTTGCGCCCCGCCTCGCCTTCCTTTTTCAAGGCCATCAGCGACGGATGAAGCGATGCGGCCATCTGCACCACGATCGACGCGGTGATGTAGGGCATGATGCCGAGTGCGATCAGGCTCATCCGCTCGAGGCTGCCGCCCGAGAATGTATTGAACAGGTCGAGTATGCCGCCCTTGGTCTGCTGATATAGGCTCGACAGGATGAGCGGATTGACGCCGGGCAACGGCACGAAGCTGAGGAACCGGAACACCACCAGCGCGCCGATGGTGAACCAGATGCGCTGCTTGAGCTCGGTCGCCTTGCCGAAGTTGGCAAGGTTGAGGTTACTCGCGATATTGTCGGCGCGTGATGCCATGGGATGTCAAATGCCTTGCCTGGCCGGGCAGGTGCCCGTCCCCCTCGTAAGGTCGCCCATATAGGCGCCGGGCGGGATCGCACAAACCCCGCCAGGCTAAACCCTATGGATTATTCGGCGGCCGGCGCCTTGGCGCCCTTCTTTGGCGCGCGTGCGGCGGCCGTGGTCTTGCGCGCTGCTGCGCCCGCGGCCTTCTTCTCGGCGGCCTTCTCGGCCGCCGGCTTGACCACGATGACATCGACCGACCCGCCGGCCTTTTCGATCGCCTCGCGCGCACCCTTGGACACGCCCGCAACCGTGAACTTGAGCGCCGACGTCACCACACCCTTGCCGAGCAGGCGCACGCCATGCTTGCCGCCACGAGCCACGCCCGCCGCCTGCAGCGCCGCCTGATCGATCACCGCCTTGGCATCGAGCTTGCCTTCGTCGACCAGCTTCTGCAGCTGGCCCAGGTTCACTTCGGCATAGTCCTTGCCAAACGGGTTGTTGAAGCCACGCTTTGGCAGCCGCATGTGGAGCGGCATCTGGCCGCCTTCGAAGCCCTTCACGGCGACGCCCGAACGGCTCTTCTGGCCCTTCTGGCCGCGCCCGGCAGTCTTGCCCTTGCCCGAGCCGATGCCCCGGCCGACGCGCATGCGCTCCTTACGGGCGCCGGCATTGTCGCGGATGTCGTTAAGTTTCATGTCAGTGCACTCGCTTTCGCTTTTGTCGCGCGGTTTGGGAAGCGGGGCCCTTAGCCGCGCATCTTCCGTTTGTCACCCGCGATCAACATCATCGTCAATCGGTCGTGAGTTGACTCTTTTTACGTCGCCCACCGCGCCGTTGCGACCAGCCAGCTTCGCGGTGGATAGCTGAGCGGGCCCGCACTGCGACGTGTCTTCATCGCGTCCTTGCCGCCAAGGCCACAACGCCGCTGCCTCAGACTGCGCAGCAAGGCCGCGTGCGCGTCCGAACCGACGGCGAAGGTACCGGTCGACGGGACGCTCGAAAACGAGGTTGATTGCCACCGCGACGCCAATGGCCAAGGCCATGCTGACGATCATGACTCCCGCCAAAAGCATTCCGTGCGTGAAGCCCAGGCTCACGGCGGTTTTTTCAAGCGCGGTCAAAACAAAAGGGTGAGTAAGGTACAAGGCATAGCTGGCGGCGCCCAGCAAAAGCATCCCGGGGTGCTGCCAGACATATCCCTGCCGCTCGAGCTGAATCGCGCCCAGCACCACCGCGGCCGCCGGCAAGCCAATCGAGACCACCCGAAGGGGCACAACCGGAACCACTTGAGGATAAAGCACAATCCACCCGATCCCCGCCGCTATGGCCATGCCGGCCAGCACACCGGCGACCGGATGCGGCCGCAGCCGAGGTACGATGAGCCCAATGGTCATGCCGTAACCGAACTCGAGCACGAGCGGTGAGGCGTAGAATTGGCCGATGGCGCCAGCGGGCGTGAAAACCGCGCCGACGGCAACGAAGGCCGCCAGCACAGAGCATACTAAAGTCACGCGCAGGACCACCGACCGCATCGCCAGCCCGGCCGCGAAAAGCACGTAGAAGAACATCTCGTAATTCAACGTCCACCCGGGAAATAGTACCGGCTGGATGAGGCCATTGCTCTTGCGGAAAGGAATGAACAGTAGCGACTTGACGAGCTCGTCCACTGCGGTCCCGGTCGCTTTCACGAACGTCGGCGCGATCAGCGCTATAGCATAGATCGCCAGGGTCGCGGCCCAGTAGAGCGGCACGATGCGGATCAGCCGGTTGACGATGAACTCGCCGGGGCGGACCGGGCGGTCGGAAGTGGTATGGACCATCACCAGGCCGCTGATCACGAAGAACAGATCGA
>JBDSUJ010000146.1:0-8219 GCA_039927815.1 Croceibacterium sp.
TCGCCAAGGAAATCGAGCTCAAGGACAAGTTCGAGAACATGGGCGCGCAGATGCTGCGCGAAGTCGCCAGCAAGACCAACGACCAGGCCGGTGACGGCACCACCACCGCCACCGTGCTGGCCCAGGCGATCGTGCGCGAAGGCATGACTTCGGTTGCCGCAGGGATCAATCCGATGGACCTCAAGCGCGGCATCGATATCGCCGTGGCCAAGGTCGTCGAAGATCTCAAGGCGCGCTCCAAGCCGGTGTCCGGATCGCAGGAAATCGCCCAGGTCGGAGTGATTTCCGCCAATGGCGACCGCGAAGTGGGCGAGAAGATCGCCGAGGCGATGGAGAAAGTCGGCAAGGAAGGCGTCATCACCGTCGAGGAAGCCAAGGGCTTCGAATTCGAGCTCGACGTTGTCGAAGGCATGCAGTTCGACCGCGGCTATCTCTCGGCCTACTTCGTCACCAATGCCGAGAAGATGACCGTCGAGCTTGAGAACCCGTACATCCTGATCCACGAAAAGAAGCTGTCGAACCTGCAGGCGATGCTGCCGGTGCTCGAAGCCGTCGTCGGCACCGGGCGTCCGCTGCTGATCATCGCCGAGGACATCGAAGGCGAGGCGCTCGCCACGCTGGTGGTCAACAAGCTGCGCGGCGGCCTCAAGGTCGCGGCGGTCAAGGCCCCCGGGTTCGGCGATCGTCGCAAGGCGATGCTGCAGGACATCGCGATCCTGACCAAGGGTGAGATGATTTCCGAGGATCTCGGAATCAAGCTCGAGAGCGTCACGCTGACGATGCTCGGCGAAGCCAAGCGCGTCACCATCGACAAGGACAACACCACCATCGTCGACGGCGCCGGTGAAGGGACCGACATCAAGGCCCGGGTCGAGCAGATCCGCGCCCAGATCGAGACCACCACCAGCGACTACGACAAGGAAAAGCTGCAGGAGCGTCTCGCCAAGCTGGCCGGCGGTGTCGCGGTAATCAAGGTCGGCGGTGCGTCCGAGATCGAGGTCAAGGAACGCAAGGATCGCGTCGACGACGCACTCCATGCGACCCGCGCCGCGGTCGAGGAAGGCATCGTCCCCGGCGGCGGCGCTGCGCTGCTCTATGCCACCAAGGCCCTTGAGGGGCTCAAGGGCGCCAACGACGACCAGACCCGCGGGATCGACATCGTGCGCAAGGCGATTCAGTCGCCGATCCGCCAGATTGCCGAGAATGCGGGCCATGATGGCGCTGTGGTTGCCGGCAACCTGCTGCGCGAAGGCGACCAGACGCAGGGCTTCAACGCCGCGACCGACACGTACGAGAACCTGGTTGCGGCTGGCGTGATCGACCCGACCAAGGTCGTGCGCGTCGCATTGCAGGATGCAGCCTCGGTCGCCGGCCTGTTGATCACCACCGAAGCGGCGATCAGCGAGCTGCCGGAAGACAAGCCCTCGATGGGCGGCGGCGGCGGTGGCGGCATGCCCGACATGGGCGGCATGGGCTTCTAAGCCCTCGTTCAAAGCCGAAAGAGATCGGGCCGGGGGAGCAATCCCCCGGCCCTTTTCATTTGCAACTATTCTCCCAACCGGTAATCCTTTCCGTCGAACGACATGGCCCACCTTGCCTGCCCGGCGCGGCGGCCGCACAATCCAACCGTCCGCACGGCTACGAAGGGTTCCCATGCTTGAAATCGATCGCCGCCGGCTTCTCACGCTCGCCGCCATCGTACCGTTGGGGTCCGCGCTCCCCGCCTGGGCTCAAGGCGTCGCGAGCGGTGCCGCGGCCGGCACCGGCGCGGCTTGGGACCTGACCGAAATCTACCCCACCGACGCCGCATGGGATACCGCCCGGCGCCAAGCACTGGCCGCGCTGCCCGGGCTGGCGAAATTCCACGGCCATCTGGGTGACAGTGCCGCCATGCTGAGCGAAGCGCTGACCGCACATTCCGATCTCGGGCGTACGATCGCGCGAGTCTACACTTACGCCAGCCTGAAGGGTGACGAGGACGTGCGCGTCGCCGCCGCCCAGGAGCGCAAGTCGCAGGCGACCGACCTCTACACCGCGTTCGGTGAAGCCACCGCGTGGGTCTCGCCCGAGCTGATCGCGCTCGGCAAGCCCAAGCTCGACGGACTTATCGCCGCCAGCCCGGTGCTGAAGAACAAGTTCGACGTCTACCTCGCCAATATCGCCCGGCAGGCGGCGCATACCCTGTCGCCAGAAGGCGAAGGCGTCCTGGCTAGCGCATCCGCGCCGCTCCAGGCGCCGACCGACATTTCCGACCAGTTGCGCGCATCGGACATTCCGTGGCCGACGATCACGCTTTCAACGGGCGAGAAGATACGGCTCGACGATCAGGGCTATACGCTGCACCGCGACGCTCCCAACCGTGCGGACCGCAAGGCCGTGTTCAACACCTTCTGGGCGAAATACGGCGAGTTCCGCAACTCGTTCGGCGCTACTTACAACGCTCAGGTCAAAGGCGACGTCTTCGTCGCCAAGGCGCGCAAGTATCCGACCGCGCTGGCCGCGGCGCTGTCCCCCAACAACATCCCCGAAACGGTCTATCGGACGCTCGTGACCGAGGCCAATGCCGGGCTGCCGCAGCTGCACCGCTACTTCGATCTACGCCGGCGGATGCTCAAGCTGCCCGACATCGGCTATTACGACATCTACCCGCCGCTGGTGTCGCTCGACCGCAGCTGGACGCTCGACCAGATGCGCGCGACGGTACTTGAGGCGGTCAAGCCGTTGGGCCCGGAATATGGCGCGCTGCTGGCCAAATCGACCGCAGCGAAATGGATGGACCCGCGCCCGCGGCAGGGGAAATCGTCGGGGGCGTACATGAACCCTGGCGCCTACGACGTGCACCCATTCCTTCTGCTCAACCTGTCGGACCGATACGACGGGATGTCCACCTACGCCCACGAGTGGGGCCACGCGATGCACTCGCTGCTCGCCAACCAGACGCAAGTGTACGAAAAAGCGGATTATCCGATCTTCCTCGCCGAGATCGCCTCGACGCTGAACGAGCAGCTGCTGTTCCAACACATGCTCGGCCAAGCGAAAACCAAGGTCGAAAAGCTGTTTTACCTCGGCCAGCAGATGGAGCAGATCCGCGGCACTTTTTATCGCCAGACGATGTTCGCCGAATTCGAATTGAAGGCCCACGACATGGCCGAAGCGGGCGAAGGATTGTCGGGCGAGAAGTTCACCGCGGTTTATGCCGACCTGCTGCGGCGCTATCATGGCCCCGACCTGATCATCGAGCCGGCCTACAACAACGAGTGGGCTTACATCCCGCACTTCTACAATTCGTTCTACGTCTATCAGTACGCCACATGCATATCGGCGGCGGTCTATTTCGCCGACCGCATCCTCAAAGGCGGGCCCAAGGAACGGGACAATTATCTGGGCGTGATCAAATCGGGCGGATCGGCCTATCCGGTCGATATCCTGCGCCGTGCGGGGCTCGACATGGCCAGCCCGGCACCGTATCGCGCGATCGTGGCCAGCTTGAAGAGCACCATGGACCAAGCCGAGGCGTTGCTAGCATAGCCAGCTTCGATGCGGATATCCCTGCTCGACCATTTTCGGATCCTGATTCGCGGCCGCACCGATTAATTCTCGGCCGTGTGCGGCCAGGGCGAAAAATCCGTGGGTTCCCGAACAACTGCTCGCCTGACCGCTCCAAAGAGTCGGTTCGTCGCGAATCCTTTGCCGGACCCCGTCCCGTAGTTAAGATTTTGACAATGTTACCGGGGGTAAGCAGCTTCACATGACAACGGGATTGCTTGGACGGGTCACCGCGGCGCTGGCTTTGGCGCTCGCCACCATCGCGCCGGTCCAGGCGCGCGACGGCACGCTCGAAACGCAATTCGATTCGGCGTTCGGCACGCAAGTGCGCGCCCCGCGCGAATTCATCGCCAATTACAACACCCCGCTTGAGCGGCAGCTTGCGCAACTTGCGAGCGGCGCCGGCGGCCGCATCGGTGTCGCCGCGCTCGACCTCACCACCGGGCAGGAAGTCGCGATCCTCGGCGACCAGCGCTTTCCAATGGCGAGCACCAGCAAGGTCGCCATCGCCGCGACTTTCATGGAAGGGGTCGAACTGGGGCGCTGGACGCTCGACAGCCAGTTTCCGCTGCGTGTGCCGACACCGTCGAAGCCGCGCTCGACCACAGTCGCACCGACCCGGGCCGGCACGTATTACAGCGCCCGCGACTTGATCGAGTTGAGCCTGACGCGCAGCTCCAACACCGCCACCGATGCACTGCTGGCCGCGGTCGGCGGTCCCGCCGCAGTCAATGACTGGAGCCGCCGCGTCGGCATCATGGACTTCAACCTGACGCGCGACATCGCGACGCTGGTGCGCGACGACGGCGAGATCGACCCCGCGGTACGAATCGACATCCGCGACAGCGCCACCCCGCGGGCGATGGCTCAACTGGTCGGCGGGATTTATCAAGGCAAGTGGCTGACCCCGGCCAGCCGCGCGGTGATCGTCGGCGCGATGGAGCGCTGCCGGACCGGCAAGGGTCGCATCAAGGGGGGCCTGCCGGGCGAGGTCTTGGTCGCGCACAAGACCGGCACGCTCAACAATACCGCCAGCGATATCGGCGTGGTCACGATGCCTGACGGCCACGCCATCGCCGTGGCGATCTACGTGACCGGGCAAGGCGGCAAGGCCAGCCGCGACGCCAAAATCGCCACGCTCGCGGGCGCGATCTACGGCGATTACTACGCCAACGCGACCAGCCGGCAATACGCCAGCGCGAGCTACGCCAGCCCGCAATAGCCGCAAAAAGAAAGGGCGCGGCACGATGGCCACGCCCTTCCATTATCGTGAAGCTGACGCCGTCAGATCAGTCGGCAGCGGCCTTGGCCTTGCTTTCGCCCTGGAGGTCGGCTTCGGCGGCGTTCTTGGCATCGGTCGCGGCGACGGCGGCGGTGTTGACGGCATCACCGGCAGCGGTAGCGGCGTTGTCGACGTTCTCGCCCACGGCATCGGCATTGGCCGAAGCGTCCGCGGCGGCCGAGTCCATCGCTTCACCGGTCTTGTTTTCCGTCTTCTGCGAACAGGCCGCGAGCGACAGGGCGCCGGCGGCGAAAGCGGCGGCGATAATGATCTTGCGCATGAAGTTCGTTCCTTGATCAGCGGCCTGAATTGCCGGATGAAATTCGCTCCGAGCGGATTCCACTTACCCAAATAATGGCAACTTTGTGGCAAGGCAAGTTGCATCGAGCGGGGCTGACCTGCCCGCCCTGTCCTGCTAGCACTGCCCGATGCCCGAAAAGCAGCACCTCTATCTGGTAGACGGCTCGGCCTATATCTTCCGCGCCTATCACCGCCTGCCGCCGCTGACCAACCCGCACGGCGTGCCGGTAGGAGCGGTTTACGGTTATACCACGATGCTGTGGAAGCTGGCGGACGATCTCGACAAGGCGGATGGGCCGACGCACCTGGCGGTGATTCTCGACAAGGGCTCGACCAGTTTTCGGAACGCCCTTTATGATCAGTACAAGGCCAACCGCCCACCCCCGCCCGACGACCTTGTGCCGCAGTTCCCACTGATCCGCGACGCCACCCGCGCGTTCAGCCTGCCGTGCATCGAGGAGGACGATCTCGAAGCCGACGACCTGATCGCCAGCTACGCGCGCGAGGCGACCCGGCGCGGGTGGGACGTGACCATCGTGTCGAGCGACAAGGACCTGATGCAGCTGGTCGGCCGCTGTGCCGAGCCACACGACGGGATCGAGGGCGGCTGCATCGACATGCTCGACACGATGAAGAACCAAAGGATCGACATCCCCGAGGTGATCGAGAAGTTCGGCGTCCGGCCCGAGCTGGTCGGCGACGTGCTGGCGCTGATGGGCGACAGTGTCGATAATGTCCCGGGCATCTTCGGCATCGGCCCCAAGACCGCAAGCAAGCTGATCCAGGACCACGGCGACTTGCAAGGCGCTCTGGCGGCTGCGCCTGACATGAAGCCGGGCAAGCTGCGCGACCGCCTGCTCGAAGGGCGCGCGATGGCCGAGCTGAGCCGGGTGCTGGTCCAGCTCAAGGAAGATTGCGACCTGCCGATCCCGATTGACGATTTCGCGCTCAGGCCAACTCCGCCCGAGCCACTGGCGGCGTTCCTCGAGGCGCACGGCTTCACCAGTCTGCTCAAGCGGCTAGGCGACGGTCGCGGCAGCCCCGAGCGGCCCAACCAGCTCAACCCCGTGAAACAGGATACCGCCGGCGTTCCCGCATCGCCCGCCGGTAACCGCCAGCCGCCGCCTGACATGCCGCCGGTCTACCGCTCGGCTTACGAATGCGTCCAGTCGCTCGAACGGCTCGCGCACTGGGTCGCCCGCGCCTTCGCGGCTCGGGTGGTGGCAATCGATACCGAGACAAGCAACCTCGACGCCATGCGTGCCGAGCTAACCGGTATCAGCCTCGCGCTCGGCCCCAACGACGCGTGCTACATTCCGCTTGGCCATGGTGGCAGCGACATGTTCGCCGAAAAGCCGGTGCAGGTCGATCGCTCGGCCGCGCTGGCGCTGCTCAAGCCGCTGCTCGAAAGTGACGCGGTGCTCAAGATCGGGCAGAACGCCAAGTACGACATCAACATCCTGGCTCGCTGCGCCGGGATCGCGCTGGCCCCGGTCGACGATACGATGGTCATGAGCTTTAACCTCGACGCCGGCCGGAGCGCGGACGGGATCGGCGGCGGGCACGGCATGGACGAATTAAGCCAGCGCCACCTGGCGCACACAACGTTGACCTTCAAGGACATCTGCGGGACGGGCAAGAAGTCGATCCCGTTCGGCGAAGTGCCGCTCGACCGTGCGACCGAATACGCGGCCGAAGATGCCGACGTGACGTGGCGGCTGCACAAGCTGCTCAAGCCGCGCCTGGCGATCGAGCACGGCACGCGGGTCTATGAGCGGGTCGATCGCCCGCTGATCCCGGTGGTGGCCCAAATGGAGCGCCATGGCATCAAGGTCGACCGCGCGGCGCTCGCTGGACTATCGGAGGAGTTCTCAAAGGAGATTGCCCGCATCGAATGCGAGATCTTCGGCGAATGCGGCCACGAATTCACCATCGGCAGCCCGGCCCAGCTGGGTGATGTGCTGTTCAACAAGATGGGCTACAAAGGCGGCCGCAAGGGCAAGAGCGGGCAGTTCTCGACCGACCAGGCGATCCTCGAGCAACTCGCAAATCAAGGCGCGCCGGTCGCGCGGATGGTGCTCGAATGGCGCCAGCACGCCAAGCTCAAGAACACCTACACGGATGCACTGCAGGCGGCGATCAACCCGCATACCGGCCGCGTGCACACCTGCTACTCGCTGGTCGGGGCGCAAACCGGGCGCCTCAGCTCGACCGATCCCAACCTGCAGAACATCCCGATCCGGACCGCGATCGGCCGCCGCATCCGCGAAGCGTTCGTGGCTGAGCCGGGTCACGTCCTGCTCGCCGCGGACTATTCGCAGATCGAATTGCGGCTGGCCGCGCATATGGCCGACGTGCCGCCGCTCAAGGAAGCATTCGCGGCCGGCGAGGACATTCATTCACGCACCGCGCTTGAGATGTTCGGGACGGTCGACCGCGACACCCGCGGCCGCGCCAAGACGGTCAACTTCGCAATCCTCTACGGCATCAGCCGGTGGGGACTGGCCGGGCGGCTGGGGGTCGAGGCGGACGAGGCGCAAAGCATCATCGACAAGTATTTCGAGCGCTTCCCCGGCATACAGCGCTACATCGTGGATACGCTGCAGAGCGTGCGCGAGAGCGGCTATTCGGAAACGCTGTTCGGCCGCAAGACGTGGTTTCCGCGGATCAACGCCAAGATCCCTCACGAGCGCCAAGGGGCCGAACGCGCGGCGATCAACGCCCCGATCCAGGGCACCAGCGCCGACATCATCAAGCGCGCGATGGCCCGTATGCCCGGCGCGCTGGCCGATGCCGGGCTGCCCGGCGTGCGAATGCTGCTGCAAGTCCATGACGAGCTGGTGTTCGAGTTGCCCGAAGGCGATGTCGCCGCCGCCAGCCCGATTATCGAAAGGGTCATGGCCGAGGCCGCGCTGCCATCGGTCACCCTCGACGTTCCGCTGGGCATCGAGATCGGCCACGGCGCCACCTGGGATGCCGCGCATTGACTGATCAGGCTAACTGCTGGAGCCGGGCCGGGCGCTGATCAGTCGATCCGGCGTTCGACCACCAGCGGCTCGCCATCGCCGCGCTCAGCCACGCGGCTGGTCAA
>JBDSUJ010000147.1:0-19507 GCA_039927815.1 Croceibacterium sp.
CCTGCGCAAATCCATCGAAAGAGGTTGGCCCATCCATGCCGGCCTCCTTAACCAGCACGGATTCTGAATCAGAAATTACCCACCGGGGGAATCCCTCAATGATTCATAACGGTCGAAAACCGCTCTAGTAGCCCAGGGCTCGCGCGATCATCACTCGCTACTTGTACATCCCTTCGCGGATGTTCAGGCCGTGCTCGACCCACGCCTTCAGCGCGCAGATCATCTGCGACCAGCCCATGCAGTTGCCGTAGCTGGCCTTGGGCCCGCCCGCGGTTTCGAGCCATCCTTCCTCGGCGATCTCGACCAGGGTGCGACCGCCGTCGACCGCTTTGAAGCCCATCGTCACCGTGGTGTCGTAGGCCGGGCCCGGCTCGCCGCCGTCTTGCGCTTTCCAGTGCAGGACGATCCGTTCGTTCGGGACCACTTCCTCGACGTGAACCGGGAACGCGCCCGGAAAATCCTTGAAATCCCAGGTCACCGTGGCCCCGCTTTCGAGCCGTCCGACCGCGCCGCCGGTGGTGAAATAGTTGGACAGCTGGCGCGGATCGGCAACGGCTTCGAACACTTCGTGCACCGGTTTGGCTATGTGGGCGAAGACGCGAAATTTCAAATCCATAGCGATAGCTCCTTGAGTCGCGGTCATTTATGTTATAAAAACATAACATGTCAACCGACGACGATCTCGATGCCGTGTTCAAGGCGCTCGCCAATCCGGTGCGCCGCGACATCTGCGACGCGCTCAAGCTGCGTCCGCTGACCACCAAACAGCTTGCCCTCGGGTTCCCAACGCTCGACCGGTGCACGGTCATGCTGCACCTGGGGGCGCTGGAACGGGCGGGACTGGTGATCGCGGTCCGGAAGGGGCGCGAGCGGTTCAACTATCTCGACGCGACGCCAATCGAAGCGATCCACGAGCGCTGGATCGGCCCCTACGCGGCCCATGCGGCGGCGCTGCTGTCGCGGCTCAAAAACGATCTTGATGCGGCCCCGGCGAAGCAAATCGCAAGCCTGCCCTAGCGCCGCTTGCTTGCGGGCCGGCGGGCCTGCCGCTAACCGGTCGCGCATCATGGACTACGTCTCCACTCGCGGCAGCGCCCCGGTACTCGATTTCGAGCGTGTCACCCTGGCCGGTCTCGGGAGCGACGGGGGGCTATATCTGCCGCGCGAATGGCCGCGCTTCAGCCATGCCGAGATCGCCGCGATGGCCGGGCTCAGCTACGTCGAGGTGGCGGTGCGGGTGATGCTTCCATTCGTGGGCGACAGCCTGACCGAATCCCGCCTGCGCGAGATGGCGAGCGAGGCGTACGGCCGGTTCGATCACGCCGCGGTGACGCCGCTGGTGCAGCTTGACGAACAGCTGTGGCTGCTCGAACTGTTTCACGGCCCGACGCTCGCATTCAAGGATGTCGCTCTGCAATTGCTCGGTCGGCTATTCGAGGAATTCCTCGCCCGGCGGGGCGAGCGGCTGACGATCGTCGGCGCGACCAGCGGTGACACCGGCTCCGCGGCGATCGACGCGGTCGCTGGGCGTGACAATGTCGACATCTTCATGCTCCATCCCAAGGGCCGGGTGAGCGAGGTGCAGCGTCGGCAGATGACCACGGTCAAGGCGCCCAACGTCCACAACATCGCTCTCGCCGACGCCAGTTTCGACGATGCCCAGGCGATGGTGAAGCGGATGTTCGGCGATGCGGAGATGACCGCGCGCTTCAACATCGGCGCGGTCAACTCGATCAACTGGGCGCGGCTGATGGCGCAAGTGGTGTACTACTTCGCCGCCGCGGTGCAGCTCGGCGCGCCCGGACGGACGGTTGCCTTCAGCGTCCCGACCGGCAATTTCGGCGATGTCTTCGCCGGCTATGTCGCGGCCCGCATGGGTTTGCCGATCGAGCGGCTGATCGTGGCCACCAACGTCAACGACATTCTCCACCGGGCGCTGTCAGCGGGCGACTATTCGGCCAACACGGTGACCCCCACGGCCGCGCCGTCGATGGACATTCAAGTCAGTTCAAACTTCGAACGGTTGCTGTTCGACTGTGGTGGCCGCAATGGCGCCGCGCTGGCGGACCAGATGCGCGGGTTCGAAGCGACCAAGGCCATGCGCCTGACCAACGCCCAGCGCGAAGGCGCCGCCGGGCTGCTGACCAGCGCGCGGGCAGACGCCGCGGACATGGCCCGGGCAATGTCATGGGCGTGGCAGTCATGCGGCCAGGTGCTCGACCCCCATACCGCGATCGGGCTCCATGCCGCTCGCGCCGCGAACGTGCCGCAAGGCGTGCCGGTCGTCACGTTGGCCACCGCGCACCCCGCCAAATTTCCCGACGCGGTCGAGCGCGCGACCGGCCAGCGGCCCGCGCTGCCGTCCCGGGTTGGCGACTTGTTCGACCGCGAGGAGCGCTATGTCGAGCTGCCGGGCGATTATGCCGCGGTGGCGGCGTACATCGCCGGGCACGCGACCCCGTCGGCCTGATGGCGGACCTGAGCCGTCAGCCGCTGATCCTCGAAGGCGCGGGGTGGGACGATTACGGCCTGATCGACAGCGGCAGCGGGCGCAAGTTCGAGCGTTACGGCAACCGCACGTTCGTGCGCCCCGAACCGCAGGCGCTGTGGACCGCGCACCAGGCCGAGTGGGACGCCGACGGCGAGTTCGTGCCGGGTTCCGACGACGACGGCGGCGGGCGCTGGCGGTTCGATCGGGACGTACCGGCCGACGGATGGCCGCTGGCGTGGCACGAGGTGCGCTTTACCGCGCAGTGCACCCCGTTCCGCCACCTCGGCTTGTTCCCAGACATGGCCCCGGTGTGGGCGTGGATGCGCGCACAACTCGCCGGGCGGACCGACGCGCACACCCTGAACCTGTTCGGCTACACCGGGGTCGGCACGCTGGCGCTGAGCGCGCATGGCCCGGTCACGCATGTCGATGCGAGCAAGAAATCGGTCGCGCAGGCGCGCGACAACGCGGCTCTGTCGGGCATGGCCGAGCGCCCGATCCGCTGGCTGGTCGACGATGCGGGCAAATTCGCCGCGCGCGAGGTCCGGCGCGGGAAGCGTTATGACGGGATCATCCTCGATCCGCCCAAGTTCGGCCGCGGGCCCGAAGGTGAGGTGTGGCGGCTTGAAGATAGCTTGCCACCGCTGATCGCCGAGTGCCGCAACTTGCTCGACCGCGACAGCCGATTCCTGTTCCTCACCGTCTACGCTGTCAGGATGAGCAGTCTCGCGCTGGCGGGCCTGCTGGTCGAGCATCTCGGCGACTTGCCGGGCACCATCGAGCACGGCGACCTGGCGGTCAGGGAGGAAGGCGACGATGGACGCCTGCTGCCAACCGCCATTTTCGCCCGCTGGCGCAACCTTTAGCCCAGTAGTTCGGCGAGCCGGTCGAGCAGCGGCAGCTGGCTCGGCAGCATGGCCGCACGCGCTTCGTCGAGAGTCAGCCAGCGCGCATCATCGACCTCGGGATAATGTTCGATCCGGCCGCTGCGGGGGGGCCATTCGAGTTCGAACGTGATGCTGGTCAGGCGCGCCGGGTCAAAATCTTGTTCGGCGGCATAAGCGACCACCTGCTTGCCGCCCGCCTGGCGGATTTCGCCCAGCGGCGTCAGCGCAGTCGTCAGAACAAGGCCGAGCTCCTCCTCGACTTCGCGCCGCGCCGCAAGCTCGGGCGCTTCGCCCGGGTCGATCCCGCCCTTGGCGATCTGCCACGCGCCCTGGTCGCGATTGCGCCAGTAGGGACCGCCGGGATGCACCAGCAGTACCTCGGTCCCACGCGGCCCGTGGCGATGGATCAGGACTCCGGCACTGCGCTGCATGGGCAATCAACGAAACGGGCGCCCGGATCGCTCCGGACGCCCACTTTCGCCTGATCTCGCGGGCTTACTGCCGGCCCTGTTCGGCCTGGCGGTCTTCCGCACTGGCGGCCTGCAAGGTGCCGGCCCGCGAGGATGTGATGTAGTTGCGCACCTGCACGTCACCTTCGTGGCAGGCGTATTCGTAGAACGCGTATTTCTCGTCGCGCGTCCAGTCGAGGCGAGCAGTCCAGGGCGCGGTGAAGACTTGCGGATCCGAATACGTCATCTCGTACGTGATGTTGTTCGGGCCAACCGGGGTCAGGCGTTCGATGACCTTGGCCTGATTGCTGGTCGGAATGACGTTGCTGGGGGGAACGCCCAGCGTCGCCATGTTGAGCGGCGATCCGTTACGAGCGTAGGCATTGGTGGTGGCGCTGTCGCCCGTCTTGATGTTGGTCGTCTCGATGACCAGCGTATTGCCTTCCCAGTGGCCGACGCTGCTGCCCAGCCAGGCTTCGACCGGCTGGGGCCAATGCGCCCGGTCGGTCCCGGCCTTGGCAATCGGGATCACGCGCGTGCCGAGCATTTCGAGCGCGATCGAGACATAGCCCGGCGACTGGAACACGCGGATGCCGTTGTTGTAACGGAACGGCAGCATCGAAGCGGGGAACCCGCGCGAGACGCAGCGGTCCCAGCTGTCGAAATCGGTCACCCAGTTGTACTTGGTGTTGGGTGTCCAGCTTGAGCGGCCGGCCTTCATCAGGGCCTGCGCCTGCGGAGTGAACGGGGGCAGCTGACCGCTTGGCGGATCGACCAGGAGCGAAGTGCGCCGACCCGAAACATCGGATTCGACCCAGTGGCCCATGCCGATTTTGCCGCTCTTGTCTTCGGCCTCGTAAGCCTTGGTCGAGCTGTTGGCACGTTCCAGCCGCTGGGCGTATTCCTCAGGGGTCAGCCAGTACCGGTTGCCGAAATTTGCCGGACGATTCATCGGCAGGCTTGCGATATTCTCGATCGGCCAAGTGCCGTGCAGGTCGGGGTCGCCCCACGCCGTCCGCTTCGGTACGTACGTGTGCGGAACCGGCGGCATGACTGTCAGATCGGTCGGTGCCGTCATTTGCGCCGAGGCCACTGACGAGCCGGCGACTAGCGAGAGCGAGGCGGCGAGCGCTGCGGCCCGCGAAATGGTGTGTGTGAGACCGCGCTGTCTCATGATCGTTCCTTCCCAAAGTCAGCTATGTGTGCTGCGTACGTTCCTTATAGACGATTGGGCCCGCGCGTGACCAGCGTCCAATTGGTCGCAAGATGTACATTGTGGACTTTGTCCGAAACGGGTGCCATCGCCCCGCCGCACCTGACGGGAGCATGATAGTGGCCGACAGCCTGATCCTCGAATTGGCCGATTTCGTGCACCCCGTGCACACCGGCATTTACTCGGAGGAAACCGGCCAGCCACAGCCGCTGCGCTTTACCGTCCAGGCCCGGATGAGGACGACCGCGCATTACGATGCCGGCACCTCGCTTGACGCCAGCAAGAACTACATGGACCTCAAGTTCGCCTGTTCGCAGGCCCTGGGCAATACCCATTTCAAGCTGATCGAGGCAGTTGCCGAGCACGTCTGCGAAACGCTGTTCGCGCAGGACAAGCGGGTCGAGGCGGTCAGCGTCAAGATCGTCAAGTTGGCGCTGAGTGAGGCGGACGAGCAGATCGGCATCACTTTGACGCGCGAGCGGCGCTGATGGCGCAGGCGGCATTGCGGCTCGTTGCGCTCCCTCCGGCGCCGCTCGATGCCGCGCTGGCGTTCCACGCCGAATATCTGGCGGCGGCGCGCGCGCTGTTTGGCAAGCACGACGCCGTGGTCCTGGTGTTCGCACCGGCGGGCCACGAACACCGCGCATGGCGCCTCGCCGCGGTTCAGGAGCTCGCCCGCGAGGCCAGCCCGTGCCGGGTCAACGCAGTGGCCGGCAGCGACGAGGACGCGCTGGCCGAAACGCTTGCCTATCTCGAAGCCGCTCCGGGCGTGACTGGGCAACTGCTCGCGGTGGATGGCAAACCGGACCAGATCGGGTAAGGTGGTCGGGTGAGCTGTTCCACCCCTCTCGTCGACGCGTTCAACCGGCGCATTAGCTATTTGCGGTTGTCGGTTACCGATCGGTGCGATTTGCGGTGCAGCTATTGCATGCCGGAAGCGATGCAGTTCCTGCCCCGCAAGGAAGTGCTCAGCCTAGAAGAACTCCATAAGCTGGCGCTAGCGTTCATCGACCGCGGCGTGACCAAGATCCGCCTGACCGGCGGCGAGCCGCTGGTGCGGCGCGACATGATCGAACTGGTGCGCGCGATCGGCCGCAAGCTGGGTGACGGGCTGGACGAACTGACGCTGACCACCAACGGTACGCAGCTCGCCCACCATGCCGAGGACCTCGTCGCGGCGGGGGTCAAGCGGATCAACGTCTCGCTCGACACGATGGATGGCGCGCTGTTCCAGCAGTTGAGCCGGCGCGATCGGCTGAGCCAGGTGCTGGAAGGGATTGCCGCCGCCAAGCAGGCCGGGCTCGCGGTCAAGCTCAATACCGTAGCGCTCAAGGCATTGAATGAGAGCGAAATTCCGTTCCTCGTCGAATGGGCGCACGCCCATGGGCACGAGATCACGCTGATCGAGGTCATGCCGCTGGGCGAGATCGATGGCGAGCGGGTTGACCATTACTTGCCGCTGTCCGCCGTGCGCGATGCGCTCGAGCAACGCTGGACGCTCACGCCGAGCGAGCATCGCAGCGGCGGGCCGGCGCGCTATTTCGATATTCCCGAAACCGGCGGGCGACTGGGCTTGATCACCCCGCTGACCAACAACTTCTGCGCCGGGTGCAATCGCATCCGGGTGACCGCGACCGGGCAGCTTTACGCGTGCCTGGGCGGGGCCGAGCAGGTCGACTTGCGCGCCGCATTACGCTCGGACGCGCCCGACGCGAACATTGCCGCCGCGTTGGACGAGGCGATGCGGATCAAGCCCGAGCGGCATCATTTCCGCATCGAGCGCGGGCTGGAGCCGGCGCAGCCGCGCCACATGTCGCTCACCGGCGGCTGAGCATGAGCATCAAACTGGTCTTCCTCGGCAAGCTGGCCGACCTCGCCGGTGTGTCCGAACGCGAGGTGGATGCGCCGCTCGACTGGGGCTCGCTGACTGAGGAACTCGACGGCGCGCTGGGTGATGCAGTCGCGTGCGGCAAGATCAAGGTCGCGGTCAACGGCACGGTGATCCCGGAGAACAGCGCGCTGGCCGCCAGTGATGGCGACGAGGTGGCCCTGCTGCCCCCGGTCAGCGGCGGGTAGCGTGAACGACGTTCGCCTGCTCGACTCCGCGCTCGTGCCGGAAGCCGCGCTGGCTCGCTTCGGGCAGGATCATCCCGCGGCGGGCGGAATCGCCAGCTTCGTCGGCAAGGTTCGGCCTGACGACGGGGTCGAGGCGCTCGAGCTCAGCCACTACCCGCCGCTCACCCTGCCCGGCATGGTGGCGTTGGCGACTCAGGCGCTGGCGCGCTGGCCGCTCGACGGGCTGCTGATCCACCACCGTGTCGGCATCATGCAACCGGGCGAGCCAATTGTGCTGGTGGCCGCGGCCGCGCGGCATCGGCGCGATGCGTTCGAGGCGGCCGAGTTCGCGATGGACCACTTGAAAAGCGATGCCTGGTTCTGGAAGCGTGAACTCCGCGCCGGCACGTGGCACTGGATCGAGCCCCGCGCGCACGACCACGCTGATCTCAAGCGCTGGAAATAGTTCGGCCGATTTGATCGGCGTCAAACATTCCTGCGCCAACCTCTGGCATCGCGTCTCCATCAAGGAGACCACCGATGACCGAACGTATCCCTCGCGACCTGATCGCTCACCAGGCGATCGTCCATGCCGAGGCGGCGCTGCCTTTCGCCCATACCGTGGACCGCACTTTCGAGCTCCCGACCGGGCTTTACGCGGCGACCGCGGCACTGTTCCTCGGGTTCGTGGCACTCATGGCGCTGGGATTTGGCAACCCGCACATGATTGTGCCCCTGGGCATCATCGTGATTTTTCTCGCGATGTTCTTTGCTGTGCCCGCCCAGTGGGTGCGGATGAACCCCGTGACTTCGCAGCGGGCGACCAGCTGGGCACGATTTCAGCGCGAGGGCGTGATGACCCCGTTCGGCCGAGCGACCGCCGGCCAGGCGACCGCCCAGGTCTTAATCCTGCCGGCCGTCGTGTTCGGGTGGGGCATCGCGGTGGTGACGATTGCCGCGCTGGTGCGCTAAAGCCGGGGCTTCGTCAGCGTGTCTTCAATGGCCCGCCGATTGCCCCAGGCGCGCCGGTTCGAGCAATTCGAGCCCGCGCGCCCCGACCCGTCGGATGACACCATCGTCCTCAAGCCGGGTCAGCGCGCGGCTGACCGTTTCGATGGTCACCCCCAGCATGCCGGCGATCTCGCCGCGCGTGAGCGGCAGTTCCAGTAGGCGCGCCGGATGGCACGGGGAATCGCTCGCCGCTTCCGCCAGGCTCAGGATGAGCGCGCCAACTTTTTCGATCGCGCTGCGCCGGCCGCTCAGCGCCAACAGTCCCCGCGACTGGTGCAAGTCTTCTTGCGATCGGCGCAGCAGTGCCTGCGCGAGCGCCGGGTGGTCGCCAATGGCCCGGCCCATATCGCGCCGCGCAAACACGCACAGCTCGCTGTCGGACAGCGCAGTGACATCATAATGCGCGAACGGCGCGAACAGTTCGCCAACGAAGCCAGCCGGATGGACTAGCGCGAGGATGCGCTCGGTACCATCCTCATCCACCGCACTGATCTTGAGCGCACCGCTGATCAACGTGGCGCAGGCGGTATCCTCGTCGCCCGCCGCAAACAGCAGCGCGCCTCGCTTGAGGCGACGATGGCTCCCGGCGCGGGCCATCGCGTCGCGCTCCTGCCCGGTCAGCACAGAACAGGCCGCGCGGTCGCGCACCGGGCATCCGGCGCACGCCAGGCTGGTCATCTCAACGCGCCGAGCAGGCCGGTGATCGTCGCGTCCTCTTCCCCGACCTGGGCGACGGCGGTGTCGCGGGTCGCGGCAATGCGGGTCAGCTCGCCCCCTTCGGTCGCCGCAGCGGCATAGATCCGATCGAGGTCGGCGAGCGCGATCATGGCCCGACTACGCGTCGATTCGAGACCCGCGATGGAGACTTGCGCGACCGACCACGCTTCGCTGCCTAGCGCGCTGCCGCGAGCCGCGTTCACGGCGCTGCGGGCAGCGGGTACTTCGCGCTGGAACGCCGCATGCGCGCTCGTGACCGCGCTCTCCAGCTGGCCGAGGCTTGTGGCCACTGCGGGCGGCGTGGGGGGCGGGACATAAGGCGTTACCGGGATCAGCGTGCCGGTGGCGCGCTCGGCAGGGCGAATCGCCAGGCTGGGATAAGTTCCCCCGTCAGACTTGCACGCGGCGAGCAGGACGACCGGGGCGAGGAGGGCGAAGCGCTTCATCGCCCAAGGCCTTAGCCGCTCATCCGGCTGCTTTCCAGCGCCGGGCGGCGTTGACAGGCCGGACAGCTTCGCTTAACGGCCCGCGAGCATTCGGCGCCTGTCTTTGGGCGCCCTTTTTGTCGTTTGAGCGGGTCTCCTGCGCTGCGACAGTCGCATAGAACGGAAAATGGGTACCATGTTCGCAGTAGTGCGCACGGGCGGCAAACAGTATCGCGTCGCCGCCGGAGACAAGATCGCGGTCGAGAAGCTGGCGGGTGACGCCGGCGACACGATCCAGCTGGGCGACGTCCTGCTCGCGGGCGAAGGCGACAGCCTGGCAGACATCGCCAAGGTCATCGTCTCGGCCGAGATCATCGCCCAGGCCAAGAGCGAGAAGGTCATCGTCTTCAAGAAACGGCGCCGGCATAATTATCGCCGCAAGGCGGGCCATCGCCAGCAGCTGACCCTGCTGCGGATCCTGTCGGTGGGCGACAAGCCGGCGCAGAAGAAGGCAGCGGCCCCCACGAGCGAGGCGGCTCCGAAGTCGGACGCGGCGCCGGCCCTGCACGAGGCCGAGCGTCAGGAACCCGCCAAGGGCGTCGACGTAGTCAAGGAAACGAAGGCCCGGAAGGCCGCGCCCGTGAAGGACGCAGCGCCCTCAAAGCCAGCGGACGACAAGGCTCCGGCGAAAGCGGCAACGGTCAAGAAGTCCGCGGCTGCCAAGCCCGCGGCGAAGAAGTAAGGGTAGTTCGAGATGGCACATAAGAAAGCAGGCGGCTCCTCGCGCAATGGTCGCGATTCGGCGGGCCGCCGCCTCGGCGTGAAGAAGTTCGGCGGCCAGGACGTGGTCGGCGGCAACATTATCATCCGCCAGCGCGGCACCCGGGTTTACCCGGGCGTCAACGTCGGGCTGGGCAAGGATCACACCCTGTTTGCGCTTACCGCCGGCAAAGTGCGCTTCCACGCCGGCAAGCAGGCGCGAAAGTATGTGTCGGTGGATGCCATGGCAGAGGCCGCTGAATAATCGGATGATCCACTGACAGGGTCATCCTCCGGGATGGCCCGCCGGGCGCTTTATTGCCCGGCCTCGAGGGAGATGGGCCAGCCCGTCTCCCTTTTTTAGTCTCCCTCGCAAACAAGGCGTCACACTTCCAAGCCAAGAGGCCGGATGTGGGCGATACCTCGAGGGAGAAGGACGATGTTCGTGCGTACCGATCGGCTGTTCCTGCGGCCCGCCTGGCGTGAGGACGCCCCCGAGCTGACCCGCGCCATCGCGCACGAGCCAGTCGTGCGCATGCTCGCTCGCGCCCCGTGGCCCTATTACGAATCGCACGCGCGCGCGTGGATCGCAGCCGCGCACGACCCGAGGCTGCCGACCTTGCTGGTGACCGTGCCGGGCGAGGGCCGGCGGATCGTGGGCGGATGCGGACTGCACGCCGAGGACGGGTCCAGCGTGGTCGGTTACTGGATCGAACCGCTCCACTGGGGCCGCGGCTTCGCCACCGAGGCGCTGCGCGGCATGCTGACGCTCGCGCGGACATTGGGTCACCGGCAGATTGTTGGTCGCCACGCGGCGGACAACCCGGCCTCGGGACGGGTCCTGCGCAAGGCCGGTTTTGTACCGACCGGTCGGGCGCGCCCGTTCCGTAGTCTTGGCCGCGCGGGCGAGTTGCGTGGGCCCGAATATGCGCTCGATCTGGCCGGTGAAGACGGACCGCAAGACGCCCCGATGCGATACGCGGCGTGACGGACTAGCTGACGAAACGCTCGACCACCTCGCGCGCCAGCCGCGCGGGGCGGCGGGTGGCGGCGTCGAGGCAGCACCAGCTGCTACGGATTTCGGCCAGCACCTCCTCGCCCCGCGTGATCGCGGTGGTGAAGTACGAGCGTGCGCCCTGCATCCGCTCGGCGATCACGTGCGCCGCCACCCCGTCACCCAGGAACGCGGGGCGCAGATAGGAAATTTCGTGCTTGAGCGCGACCCACAAGTGGCTGGCGACCGCATCCGCCGGGGCCACCGACTGCCAGTATTCGACCACCGCATCCTGCACCCAGCGTAAATAGACCGCGTTGTTGACGTGGCCCATGTGATCGATGTCGGCCGGGCCTATGGCGATCGCATGACGGAAACCGGTGCTGGTCATGTCGGGTCCGGGATCGCGCCCGCGAAGGCGCTGTCGTAGCGCCCGATCAGCGCCCGGTCATCCTGCTTCCACGGGTGGAAGCCGGGCAAGAAGTACGCGCACCAGGCCGGGAACACGCGCCGCAGGATGCCGGGCCGGCCGACCAGGTACCACGCCAGCCGCCAGCGGGCGCGCCATCCGCCGATGTCGTCCTGCGCGAGGAGTTCCAGCGCGTCTTGCGAGCGGTTGCGGATGAAGCGCCGGGTGATGATCAGCATCAGCACGCTCTTGACCCGCCACCGCTTCCACCGGCTCCAGTCGCGCGTGGCGTGCAGCCAGGTGTCGTAAGCGACGGCCTTGTGCTCGATCTCCTCGACCGCGTGCCAGCGCCACAAGTCCGCCTGCGCGGCGTCAGCGCCGAGGAAATGTTCGGGATGGGCGAGGAATTCGTGGCTGAACATGGCGGTGAAGTGCTCGAGCGCCATGGTCACCGCCAGCCAGCCGATCCGGGGCCGGGCGCGCACCTGACCGATCAGCATCTCGACCCGCGCATCGATGCGCGACAAATCGTAGCCAGAGGCCTGCGCCGCGCGGTTGAACGCCACATGCTCGCGGGTGTGGTTGATCTCCTGGCGGACAAACGCGCGGATCTCGGCTTCGAGCTGGGGAGGGGCGGCGTCGCGGAACGCCCTGACCGCATCGATGAACAGCGCTTCGCCGCGCGGGAAGGTGGCGGACAGCGCGTTGTACCACGCGGTCGCAACCGGATCGCCGCCCGCCCACCACCGTGCCGGCACTGCATCGCGCCCGAAACGCCGGTCGCGCACGGTGATGACCGGCTTGCCGTCGGGCGATTCGCGGTCGAAAGAATAGGTCGCGTTCATGAAGCTCATATGCGATTAGCTGACACTGATGTCAATTAGGCAACGCCTGCCTCAAGAAGAAAGCCGCCGTGCCGCGCTTGCCGCGGCGCGGACGCTGCTGCTCGAAAGTGGTCCGCAAAGCGTGACCTTGAAGGCCGTTGCCAGCCGCATCGATCGCACTCACGCCAATCTGCTCCACCATTTCGGCAGCGCTGCCGAATTGCAGCGCGCGCTGGCGGCGTTTCTGGCCGCAAGCGTATGCGACGCCATTGCTGAGGCGGTACTGGCCGCGCGTGCCGGAGTCGGTCGTCCGCGTGAAGTGGTCGACCTGACCTTCGATGCGTTCGACCGTGAGGGCGGCGGGGCGCTTGCCGGCTGGATGCTGTTGACCGGTAACGAGCACGCGCTGGACCCGATCGTCGAGGCGATCCAGCGGCTAGTCGACGCACTGCGGCCCGAAGAGCAAGCCCCGGGCGCGCACCGCACGATTCACGAGGTGACGCTGGCACTGGTGCTGATGGCGCTGGGCGATGCGCTGATTGGCGAGCGGCTGGCAGGATCGCTACGGGTGCGCCGGGCTAGCGCGCGCGATCAGGCCGAAGCGATGTTGGTCCGGGCGATGGAACGCGCGGGCGGTCTCACCCAGCCGGGTTGAACGACAGCCAGTCCGGCAGCAACGCCGGGTCCAGGTTCTCGGTCCGCACGTGATCGATCGCGAACCCCAATTCGGGATAGCCCGCACGGCGCCGGCTTTCGTCCGAGCGGTCGAAGGGGACGACTACAACCCGCCGGTTGACCTTTTGCCGCCAGTTCATCCGAGCGGTATTTTCCTGCCCGATGTAGCAGCCCTTGTCGAACGCCACGCCGTGGAGCTCTGCGGCATTGGTTTCCAGCCACAGCAGGTCGCCCAGTTCGGCGCGGCCTTCGGGCACGCCAAGCCGCAGGCGATGGCCGAGCCAGGCGTCGTCGACCGCCAGATCCGCGTCGGAGACCTTGGCGATCCAGCGTTGTCCCAAGCCGGGCAGGCGCGGATCGGGCGCGCCCCCGTCACCCTGCTCGGCCTGCCAGAACACACCGAGTGACGGGTCGACCGCGATCACCAGCTTGCGCCGCAAGCGGAACATCGCCAGCCGCTTGACCAACTCGGCTGCGTGGTCGGCTTCGCAATCGAGCAACAGCCCGCCCCCGCCAGCCGGCCACACGATCATATCGAATTGCGTCTTGCCTTGCGCGCTCAGCAGGGCGGCATAGACCGGCAGCGCGCCGGTCACGTCGTTGGTCAGCAACCCTTGCAGGAAACCGGCGGCATCCTCGCCCTCACCGTCAGCGGCTACACGCACCACCGCGCGCGAGAACAAGCGTTCGTGGGCCATGCGCGCAAGGTGGGCCGGGTCTGGCGATAGTCAAGGCGCTATGCCATGGCCGCCGCGATGAGCGAGACGCTGACCATCCGCCGGCCCGACGACTGGCATGTTCATCTGCGCGATGGCGACATGCTGCGCGCAGTGGTGGGTTATACCGCGCGCCAATTCGCGCGCGCGATCGTCATGCCCAACCTTGCGCCGCCGGTCACCACCGCCGCGATGGCCGCCGCCTATCGCGAGCGGATCGTCGCGGCGTTGCCAGCGGACGCGGATTTTACCCCGTTGATGACCTGCTATCTGACCGACGCGACCGATCCCGCCGACCTCGCAGCCGGGTTCGCCGACGGGGTGTTCACCGCCGCCAAGCTCTATCCGGCAGGCGCCACCACCAACTCGGCCAGCGGGGTGACCGACCTCGCGCGCATCCGCCCGGTGCTCGAGCGGATGGCCGAGATCGGCATGGTCCTGTGCGTCCACGGCGAGGTGACCGATCCCGACGTCGACGTGTTCGACCGCGAGGCGGTGTTCATCGAGTCCGTGCTGGCGCCGCTGGTGCGCGACCTGTCCCAGCTCAAAGTGGTGTTCGAGCATGCAACCACCCAGCAAGCGGTCGAATTCGTCACGGCAGCGAGCGTCAATGTCGCGGCGACGATTACGCCGCAGCACCTACACCTCAACCGCAACGCCATGCTGGTCGGCGGGATCCGCCCGCACGCCTATTGCCTGCCAGTCGCCAAGCGCGAGAAGCACCGACTGGCGCTGCGCCGTGCTGCGACTTCGGGTTCACCCAAGTTCTTCCTCGGCACCGACAGCGCGCCGCACTTGCGCGGGGCCAAGGAAAGCGGCTGCGGCTGCGCGGGCATCTTCAACGCCCCGTTCGCGCTCGAAAGCTATCTCGCGGTGTTCGAAGCCGAAGGCGCGCTCGACCGGTTCGAAGGTTTTGCCAGCGAGCATGGAGCGCGGTTCTATGGCCTGCCGCTCAACGCGGGCACGGTAACATTGGAAAAGGCGCCCACCCAAGTGCCCGGCGAACTCGCGGGCGTGGTGCCGTTTCATGCCGGCGAGACCCTCACCTGGCGGATAGTTCGTTAAGCCTCGACGGGCGCTTTCGTGGTCAGCCGGCGGCCGCGCAGCAGCTCCCAGCTGAATAGCGCGGCAGCGCCCCAGATGGCGATATAGCAGGCCAGCTGCGCGGGTTTGAGCGGTTCATCGAACACCGTCAGGCCAAGGATGAACACCACTGTTGGCGAGATGAACTGCAGGAATCCGATCACGGTATAGGGCATACGCCGCGCGGCAATGGCGAAACACATCAACGGCACGGCGGTCATCGGTCCGCTCCACGCCACTGCCAGTGCGGTCGGCCAACCATGGGCCAGCGCCGGGCCCGCGGGCGAGCGCCAGGCGAACGCGACGATGCCCAGCGCGACCGGCGTAAGGATCAGCGATTCGACCATCAGCCCGGTCAACGGGCCCGCCGCCACGGTCTTGCGCAGCAGGCCGTAGATGCCGAACGTCACCGCCATCGACAGGCTCAGCCACATCGTGGTCAGCGCGCCGATCGCCAGCGCCGCCACCCCCAGCGCTGCCAGCCCGACCGCCCACCATTGCCGCCGGGTCAATTGCTCGCCCAGAACCACCAGGCCGAGTAGCATCATCGTCAACGGTAGGATGTAATAGCCTAGGCTGGCGGCATAGATGTGCCCGTTCTGGATCGCCCATACGTACAAGAACCAGTTGATCGCCACCACCGATGCGCTGGCCACCAGCGTCAGCACCGCGCGCCGGTCCTGCAGCACCCCCGCCAATTCGCGCCAGCCGCTGGTGGCGGCCAGCATCACCAGGCACAGCGGCAGCGTGAACAGCACCCGCCAGGCGATGAATTCGACCGGGGGCACGTCTTTGACCAGCAGGAGGTACAGCGGCATCGAGCCCCACACCACGTGCGCGCCAAGCGCGTAGGGCAAGCCGCTGCGGACGGACGGGGGGGCGTCGCTCATCGCAGGGCGGGTAACCGCGCCGTGCCGCCGCGACAAGCCGCGCAAGATGAACGCCTGCCTGACAGCCGGGTTGCATCGCGTTCAGAAATAACCGGGTAAAGCTTAACCATCGAACGGTCGAACATTTCGGAGAATGATCGTGACCAAGCTTTTCAAATCCGCTGCACTGGCGCTGGCAGCGTCGAGCGTTGCGCTCAGCGCGGTTCCCGCCGAAGCGCGCGGGCATGGTCATGCCTATGGCCATCGCTACGAGCAGTCGAACAGCTACGACAATTATAGCAATGGCTATGGCACCAACGGCTATGGCTACGTCGAGCCGACCTATCAAAATTCTCGCGTGTGGCAGGGCCAGAACGGCAATTACTGCTGCCAGAAGAAGGACGGCACGACCGGCCTGGTCGTCGGCGCCGCGGCCGGCGCGCTGCTCGGCCGCGCGGTCGACCGGCGCGGTGACCGCGCGCTCGGGACCGTGCTCGGGGCCGCCGCCGGAGCGCTGCTCGGCAAACAGGTCGCGCAGGGGACGAACTGCCGCTGAGCCAAATCATCGCATACCGGGCGCAGTCTTCCCTGTTGACTGCTCACGGTGAGCGCGGTCCCTCGGGTCGTGACAAAAGGAGGGATCGCGTCAGGGCGTCCGCATGGCAACGTGCGGGCGCCCTGTTCGTGTGAGCTGCCGAAGCCGGTCGCTGCTGATATTTACCCTAAGCCTAAACCTTATCGCGGTGGTTGTGCGCTACAGTCGAGCGATGAGATGCCTCGCCTTGCTCGTCACGCCCGTGTTCCTGCTTGCCGCGTGCGGCCGCGCCGACAAGCCGGCCGAACCACCGCGCAACGATGACCCGGCGCTTGCCGCCGCACTTGGCGACGAGATCACCATCGACCCCGACCTGCCGGGCCAGAACCGCGCCAACGCTGTTGCCTCGTTGCCTTCGACCGATGGCTCGGTCCCGAGCCTCGATGTCACGCCCGCGGCGATCGGCCGGGCCCGCTCCGATGCGCTGGCGCTGGTCGGCGGGCCGGGCGAGATGCGCACTGCCCCGGCCGCGCGCGCGGTCGCCGGCACTTTGCCGCCCGACGCCGCGCTCAGCGCCGCCGCCCGGGCCGCGCATGCGCCGGGCACCGGCGCCTGTGCCGCCAAGGCGCAATACACGGCGGCGTGGGCGGCCAAGTTGCCCACCGAATTCCCGGTCTATCCGCGTGGAGCGGTGCAGGAGGCGGCCGGCACCGACGCCGACGGTTGTGCGCTGCGGGTGGTCAATTTCCGAACACCGGTACCGGTCGGCGAGGTGATGGACTTCTACTTTACCCGGGCGACGAAGGCCGGCTTTTCGACGCAGCACGTGCTGCAGGATGGCGACCACGTGCTCGGTGGAACCAAGGGCAAGGCATCTTATACGTTGTACGCCCGCAAGCTGCCGGGCGGTGCGACTGAAGTCGATCTCGTCACCAGCGGCTGATTAGGTGAACCCCACGCCCAGGCTGGCGCGCGGCTGCTCCATCTCGCTGCTGGCGACCGGATAGGCGCAGTAATCCGCGGCATAGAACGCCGCTGCCCGGTGGTTGCCCGAATAGCCCACGCCGCCGAACGGTGCGGCCGAGCTGGCCCCGTTGGTGGGCCGGTTCCAGTTCACGATCCCGGCACGGATATTGGCCCAGAAGCGATTGTAGTCCTGCGGACTGCCGCCGATAAGCGCCGCCGACAGGCCGAACCGGGTTGCATTGGCCTCCGCGATCGCCTGGTCGAAATCGTCCACCTTGATCACTTGCAGGACCGGGCCGAACAGCTCGATATCGGGGCGCTCGACCATTGCCGTGGTGTCGATGATTCCCGGGGTCACGAACGGCAGATCGCCCCGCGGGCGGCGCATGTGGCTGATCGCCTTGCCGCCGTTCGAGAGGAGGTAGAGGAAGCTTTCGGTCAGCTGGTCGGCGGTGTCGACGTCGATCACCGGCCCCATGAACGGCGCCGGTTCGTCGAACGGGCCCCCAATGATGATCCGGTCGGTCAGCTTCTTCACTTCGGCAATCGCCTGATCGTAAAGCGAGGCCTTGATGATCAGCCGTCGCGCCGCGGTGCAGCGTTGTCCGGCGGTGGCAAAGGCGGACTGCACGATCAGCGTCGCCGCGTCGTTCAACAGCGGGGTGTCCCACAGCACGATCGGGTTGTTGCCGCCCATCTCTAGCGCGACGATCTTGCCGGGGTTGGTGGCGAGCCGGCGGTTGATGGCGATCCCGACCTGGGCCGAGCCGGTGAACAGCACCCCGTCGATCCCGTCGTGGATGGTCAGCGCCTGGCCTTGCGCCGCGCCGCCGATCAGCACTTGCGCCACGCCTTCGGGCACGCCCGCGCGGAGCAGCAGCGCGACCAGCATCTCGCCGCACGCCGGGGTCTTTTCGCTCGGCTTCAAGATTACCGCATTGCCCGCGATCAGCGCGGGCACGATGTGGCCGTTGGGGAGGTGGGCGGGGAGGTTGTACGGCCCGAGCACCGCCATCACCCCGTGCGGCTTGTGGCGCAGCGCGGCGGTGCCTTGGAGCGCGCTGTTGAGTTTGCGTTGTCCGGTCCGCTCGGCGTAGGCGCGGATCGATATTTCGACCTTGGCGATCACCGAATCGACTTCGGCGCGGGCTTCCCACAGCGGCTTGCCGGTTTCGCGCGCGATCATCTCCGCAAACGCGTCCTGTCCGGTGCGCACTTCGTTGGCGAACCGGCGCATCAGCTCGATCCGGGTCGCCAGCGGCTGCGCCGCCCACTGCGGCCAGGCATGGCGCGCCCGCGCAACGGCCTCATTTACATCACCAACCGGGCCGCGCCACAACTCGGCGCCCGTGGCGGGCTCGTAAGAAACGATCTCGCGAACGCTCTCGGGCAAAGTGGGGGGCTGGGCGCTCATCGGCTGAGCGGGTGTAATACTGCCAAGCGGTTAACCACACCAGTGCACCTAGGGTTTCGACGGGGTTACGATGCGTGCCCCGCAGGCGCGGGAGGCTCGTTGTGAGCTTCGCCCATGCGGCGCAAGGCTGCGATCTTATCCACCAGCGGCCGCCAGTCGTCGCGCTCGGCGATGCTCGACCAGATTGCTTCGACCTCATCGATCAGCATCGTCTGCGGAGCGCTGTCCGACCAGTAGCCATGCGCGTGGTCGAGCGGCGCATAGCCCGTCAGCGCTTCGGCCAGCGGACCGGGCGCGCCGCGCCCGCCGCGGTGCGCAAAGAAGAACGCGTCTGGCCCGGCGTCGCTTTCGCGCATGGCGCGCTCGGCTACCTCGATGACCGCCAGATCGCGCTCGGGTCCTTGGCTCGTGACGCCCAACCGCCAGGTGAATCGGCGGCTCATCGCCGCGTGGTACAGCTCGGCGAAACGCTCGTACGCGGCCACCAGCGGCGGTGCATCGACCAGCTTTCGCAGCGCGATCGCCAGCTGTGCCAGGTTCCACCGGATCGCTTCGGGCTGACGGCCGAACGCGTACAGCCCGCTATGGTCGAAGTAAGCCGCGGTGAACGCCGGGTCCCACCGCGGCAACCAGCGCCACGGGCCGTAATCGAAGCTCTCGCCGGTCACGTTCATGTTGTCGGTGTTGAGCACCCCGTGGACGAACCCGGCGACCATGTAGCTTGCCGCGAGGTCTGCCAGCCGCGCGACCGCCTGGTGCATCAGGATCACCGCAGGCTCGTCGCGGCCCGGGGCGTCGGCCGGCGGCAACGGGCCTGGAAACTGCGCCAAGCAGTAATCGACCAGTTGCGCCAGGTGGACATCCTCCTCCAGCAACGCGAGGCGCTGAAATGTGCCGATGCGAACGTGCGAATGGCTCAGGCGCGTCAGCACCGCCGAGCGAGTCGGCGAAGGTTCGTCGCCGCGCACCAGCGCCTCGCCGGTCTCGATCACCGAGAACGTCTTGCTGGTGTAGA
>JBDSUJ010000148.1:0-11314 GCA_039927815.1 Croceibacterium sp.
ACCCGCGCACCCCCTCGCCCAGCTTCTCGACCACCCCGGCGCCTTCGTGGCCGAGCACGATCGGGTGCGGCGAATGGCGGCCGGGGTGCTCGTGCAGGTCGGTGTGGCAAATGCCGGTCGCGACCAGCCGCACGCGCATCTCGCCCGCGCGCGGCTCTTCCAGCTCGATCTGCTCGATCCGCGGGGCGGGTCCGCTGCCCCGACTGACCGCCGCTGAAATCTTCATTCGGGTTTCCCCAGGTGGTGGTCATCCTCAATGTCGGCGACTGGCCCGTGCTGGACCATCAGGGCCTTCCTCCGGACGAAGCGGAGGATCGATTCGGGCCCGGTGCGCGATCCGCCGAGGCCGGAGAACCCGAAGCTGTGCGTGCCGATCGTGCGCATCTTGCCGAACGTGAGGAAGGTGTCCTGCACGAACACCGCGCCCGCGTTGATCCGCCGCGCAATCGCCAGCGCCTCTTCATCGGTGCCAGCGATGACCGACGCGGTGAGCCCGAACTGGGTATCGTTGGCGAGCCGGACCGCCTCGTCGATGTCGCCATAAGCCATCACCGGCACGCACGGGCCGAATGTCTCGTCCTGCATGATCGCCATGTCGTGGGTCACGCCGGTGACAATGGTGGGACGCATGTACAGCCCGCCGCCGATGTCCTCGACCGTGCCCCCGGTCTCGATCGTGGCCCCCTTGGCGCGCGCATCGGCCAGATGGCGCTGCACGATGCCCGCCTGCGGCGCGAACGTGAACGGGCCGATATGCCCGGCGCGCGGGTCACCGGTGTTGAGCCGGACCGCCGCCGCGCGTTCGATCAGTTTCGCGACGAACGCGTCATGCACGCTGTGGTGTACGTAGACCCGCTCGACCGAATAACACACCTGCCCGGTGGCATAGACCGCACCGCGCAACACGGCCGTGGCAGCGCGATCGAGGTCGGCGGTTTCGGTGACGATCGCCGGGTCCTTGCCGCCTAGTTCGAGGAAGCACGGGATTAGCCGATCGGCGCAGGCGACCGCGACCTTGCGCCCGGTCGGCACGCTGCCGGTAAAGCAAACCAGGTCGGCGTGGGCGATAACCGCCTGGCCAACTTCGCCGGGGCCGGAAACGTAATCGAACACGTTGGCAAGTTCGGGCACCGCGCGCACAGTCTCGAAAATCGTCTCGATCACGCGCGGGGTCACTTCGCTCGGCTTGAGCAGCACCGCCGAACCGGCGAACAGCGCCGGAACCGCATCCAGCAGCGCCAGCATCAGCGGTGCATTCCACGGGCTGATCACCCCGACCAGCGGATAAGGCACCAACTGGCTTTCAACCTCGACCGTCGGCATGACCGCGCTGGTCAGGCTGGGCTGGTACGCCGCCAGCACTTTGGGTGCATCCTCCAGCCAGCCGCCGATGTTCGCCATCGTGATGAAGCCTTGCAGATAGCTGGTGTGACCGCCCCCGGTGTCGAGCGCGTCACGCTCGCCGATCTCCACGGCCCGTGCACGGACCGCGCCCAGCCACTGGGCCATCACCCCGCAACGCGCCGCCACCGACATTGCCGCCCAGGCCTGCTGGTTGTTGCGAAGGCGCGCGGCCTTGGCTGAAACTTCGTGACTGTCGGATACGGGAAGGCGGAAATCGGCCTGGCCGGTCCGGGGATTGCGCACGTCGATCACACCGTTCCGCTCGATCGTCGCAGACGCCATCCCAACTCTCCTGTTCCGCGGAGGGGCTAGCGCGTCAGGCGCGGCAAGTCACCGGCAGGCGGGCTAAAAGCCGTACCGCACACCGAGCCAGCCGGTAAACGGCGTTCCCAGGTCCATCGAACCCGCCTGATTGCGAGTCACAACCTGTCTGTCGAACAGGTTCTCGATCCGGCCTACTGCGCTCAGCTTGCCGAACAGCGGCACTTGCGCAAACAAATCGATCACCGTGAAGGCCGGCAGCAGGTCGGTCTGGCGGTCGTCTTCGTACTGGTCGCCGATGTAGCGCAAGGTGGCTGCAAACTGGGTGCGCTCACGTGGGTGCCAGGCGGCGCTGACATTGGCCGCCCAGCGCGGGGTTTGCGAGGGGATGAAGCCATTGAGCGCGGCGGCCGCGCCGGTGCCAACTTGTTCGGCGTCGGTGTACGCGGCCGAGCCGTCGAGGCTAAACTGGCCCAGCGAAACCCCAGCGGTAGCTTCGATGCCGCGCGACCTGATCGCGTCGATATTGCGCCGTTCTCGCACGTTGACGCCAGTGGTGACGTTGGTGATCGCGTGGTCCACGGTGTTATCGAACGCGGTCAGGGCCACGCGCAGTCCGCGCGCTGGGACCCAGTCGAGCCCCGCTTCGTACCCGTGGAGGATTTCGTTGCGCAGCGCCGAATTGGCGTTGGTGGTCACCGGAAACACCACGAACGGGCGGTACAGTTCATTCAAGGTCGGCAGCCGCAACCCGCTGTAGGCGGCCGCGCGCAGCTTCAGGCCTGGTAGCGCCTCGATCACAGCGCCGCCGCGATAGGACATGTCCCAGCCCGATCGCCCGGCGAACAGGTTGTTGATCGTCGTCACGCCCGCCGGATTGACCGACCGGAAGTATCCGCTCCCGATGGTCCAATGGTCGGCGCGGATTCCCCCAGTGAGGACCACTGGGCCAAGCTGCCAGTCGTCTTCGGCAAACAGGCCGATGTCGGAGTTGATACCCCCGGCGAACCGGTTGGCGGTCAGCGCCTTGGTGGTGGCGTTGAACGAATCTTCTTTTAAATCGCCTTCCGAGCGACGGGCATCGGCACCGAGCCGCATCGTGTGACCACCGCCGATCGGCGGGCGCACTTCGACCTTGGCACCAAGCCCCTGGGAGGGCGTATCCTTCTGGTTCAGCGAGGTGTTGAACGTGGTGGAGGAAATGACGACGTTGTTGAAATTGCGCCACTGCGCATAGAGCAGCGCGTCGAACTGCCAGTCACCGCGGCCGACCAGCCGGGCGGACACGTCTTCGCCCTTGCTGCCGGTCTTCGCCCCGGCGAACCGCAGCACGCGGTTGTCCTCGTACGCCAGGCCGCGTATCTGGATCTCGATGTCTTCGGTCAGCGGTTCGACCAGCCGCGCGCTCGCCGACCACGCGTCGAAGCTGGCCGGGACCGTGGCCGCCACGCGCTGGCTGACCGGTGTGGTATAAAAGCCGTCGCCCCGGTCCCACCGCCCGCTGACCACCGCAAACCCGGCGCCGATCTCCGGCGCGACAGTCGCGGACAATTCGGTCTCGGCGCGATTGTTGATCGACGCCTGGCCGCTGAACAGGCCCAGCGTGCGCGCGTCCGCACTATCGAGCTCCATCGTCCCGGCGAGCGCGCCGGCACCGAACGGCCCGGACCCACCACCGCGGGTGACGCGGATCGATTCCAGCCGCTCCGGTGCGATTGCGGACAGCGGCACGTAGCCGAAGAACGGATCGACCATCGGCACGCCGTCCAGCAGCACCATCGCCCGGCTGGTGGCATTGCCGCCGAGCGCGCGCAGGGTGACGCCTTGCGCGCTGGGGTTCGACGAGCGGCTGTCAGAACGGCGAAATTGCTGGAACCCGGCCACGCCTGCCAGCACATCCTCGATCCGTCCGGAAGCGCTCCGGACGATATCCTCGCGCGCGATACGCGTAACGTCGTAGGCTGGAGTCGCCGGGGTTTGTTCGAGCCCGCGACCCGTGACGACGATGACATTGGTGGCTTCCTGCGCCTGCGCAACAACGGGCAGCAGCAGGGGCGCGACGGCGATGTAAACGAGACGGCGCATCGAAACCCCTCCCAGGGGCGAAATTGTGTTGTCCGAATTCGGCTAGCGCCCCTACTCGGAAGCTTGCATGCTCACAACGGCTTTGGCAGTGCGCGCCGATGGACCCCTTCGTCGCGCCCGACCATGCCGCGTTGCTGGCGAGCCCCGATCCGCGCCTCGCCGCTAATAAGCGGCTGGTCTACGACATGTACCGCATCGTGCTGCAGGCCGGGCTCGCCGACCGCGCGGGTGAGTACATCACGGCGGATTACGTCCAGCATAATCCGATGGCAGGCCAGGGGCTGGCGGGAGTGCAGGCCTACATCCGCAAGACCCGGCCCGAACGGCCCATCGCCGAAACGCTCGAACTTCCGCTGATCAATCTGATGGCGGAAGGCGACTATGTGACGACCGCGTTCGTCCGGCCGGAGAAAGACGCGCTGGGCGAGACGTACCACTCAACCTGGTTCGATCTCTACCGCATCGAGGGCGGCAGAATCGCCGAGCACTGGGACCCGATGCTCAAGACCGATCGACCGATTGATCCCAACGACAAGCGCCTCTAGCCAGCTAGCGCTTACAATCCAGACATAAAGCGGCTAGGGCAAAGGCATCGCGGGCTTTTGCCGAAGTAGGCGCCCGGGACCGAGAGATTCGACATGCTCCCGCCTACGATCAGGAGCACGCGATGCATTACAGCCCCGACAAGCCCGTAAAACCGTTCCTCATCACCAAGGACGAGCACGGTCAGGTGCGCCTGACGGTGCGCGAGACCCGCTTCAACAGCCAGGGCTATCCGTGGATCACCGAGCGGCTGGTGGACGGCACATTCAAGAACGCCGCGGCCGCGCGCGCCCATGCGACCGAGGAATACATGGCCAAGGCGGGCGAGTTCGCCACCAAGTAGAAACGCCGCGCTTGCGGACGCAAAAAAGGGGCGAGTGCATGGCACCCGCCCCCGCTTTTTGTGCCGCCCGCTTGGCGGGCGGGACCGTCAGGCGTTCTGGAGATTGACGGCGCTGGTCTTGCCGCGCTTGTCGTTCTCGAGATCGTACGACACGCGCTGGTCGGTCTGCAGCGAGTTCATGCCGGCGGCCTGAACGGCGCTGACGTGAACGAATGCATCCGCGCCGCCGGCTTCATTGGTGATGAAGCCATAGCCCTTATCGTCGTTGAAAAATTTTACGGTTCCGATTGGCATAGATAATTTCCTTCGTATGCGGGGCCCGACGATCGGGCTCCTGCGCTAGGAGAAGCGAGAGAAGGAAATAGGAGCCGCAAAGCACCGAAGACCGTCAATTTGCGACTTTAGCGCGGCCCATATAAGCGTTCGCGCGCCAAATGATAGTGTCATAGCCGCACCGGCGCGCCGTCGAGCAGAATGGTCTTGGTTTCCAGGTAGGGCCATAGGCCCTCCTCGCCGCCTTCGCGCCCGATGCCCGATTGCTTGAAGCCGCCGAACGGCATCCCGAATTCCATCCGCATCCCGTTCTGCCCCATGACCCCGGTGCGCACGCGGCGGCTGATGTCGTAGGCGGCCTGCGGGTCGTTGGTGAACACCGACCCGTTGAGGCCGAAATCGCTGTCGTTGGCGATGCGGATTGCGTCCTCCTCATCGTCTGCAGGGATCAGGCACAGCACTGGACCGAAGATTTCCTCCCGCGCGATTCGGCTGCGGTTATCGACGTTGGCGAACAGCGTCGGTTCGATGAAATAGCCCTTGTTGATGTGCGCGGGGCGCTGGCCGCCGGTGACCAGGTCGGCGCCGGACTTGCGCCCTTCCTCGAGGTACATCTCGACTCGCTCGAGTTGGCGCTTCATCGCCAGCGGGCCAAGCTGGGTGTCGGGGTCCTCGGAGTTGCCGATCTTGATGCCCTTCATCACGACGGCAATGGCCTCTGCCAGCTCGTCGTGGCGACGCCGGGGGACGATCGCGCGGCTGATCATCGCGCAGACCTGCCCGCTCATCACGGTAATGGTGTTGCCCAGGATGGCGGCAGCGACCTCGATCGGAAAGTCGTCGCGCACAATCGCGGCCGACTTGCCGCCCAGCTCGAGCGCGCAACGCGCGATGCGGCGACCGCACGCCTCGGCGATCTTGGCGCCCGCCGCGCTCGATCCGGTGAAGCTGACTTTGTCGATGCCCGGGTTTTCGACCAGGTGAGCGGACGCTGCCCGTTCGGCTGGCACGAGGTTGAGCACGCCAGCGGGCAGGCCGACGGCCTCCGCCGCCTCGGCGATGATGTAGGCCTCGAGCGGGGTCTCCGGGCTCGGCTTGACCACGACCGTGCAGCCCGCGACGAGAGCGTAGAACACCTTGTTGGCCATGATCCCGAACGGCGCGTTCCACGGTGCAATCGCGGCGACCACGCCGACCGGTTCGCGCGCGATTATCGCGGTATCGACCACCATGCCCTTCTGTTGTGTGACCCACGGAAAGTTTGCGCCGAGCGCGGCGAGGCCGCGCAGCCCGGCCACCGAACCGCCGTGCATGATCGGCGCGAAGCTCGCCAGCCCGCCGACTTGCGCGGTCCATGCCGCAGATAGCTCTGGCACGCGCTTTTCCAGATAGTCGATCATTTCCATCAGCTTCGCGCCGCGCTCGGCAGGCGGCGTCGTCGGCCAGGGGCCATGGTCGAACGCGTGGCGCGCCGCGGCCACCGCCAGGTCCATGTCCGCGTCGTTTGCCTCGGCGACTCTGGCGATGACGTCCTCGCTGTTGGGATTGACGATCTCGAGTTGGCGGCCGGAGCTGGCCGTGACCCATTCGCCGCCGATATAAAGCTTGTCCGGATGCCGGATGGTCACACCGTGGGGAGTCATGCGGGTCTCCTAGAAGTTCGAAAGAATCGTCAGGCTGTGGCTGTCGAGCGGTTTGCCCTGCTTTTGAAGCATCCCTTCGTGGTCGTGGAGCTTGCCCTGGGTATCGATCAGGAACGCGTGGATCGCCTTGACCTGGTCTGGCTTCAGCACGTCGTCCCAGCGCGGCATGCCATTCGCCACCAGCAGGCCTTCAAGCACGATCTTGTCGAACACATCGTGCGTGCCGGGCTGCAGCCGGCGCAAGTCCGGCAGCGGCGCGCGCGGCTGGTTTGAATGGCAGATGGAGCAGTTCTCGATGAACAGCGCGCCGCCCATGGCAATTGACTGCGGCGTCATCCCCGGCAGCTGGGCGGGAGGTGCGGGCGCCGGTTGGAGCGTCGGCAGATCGGGCGGCACCGGCACCGCGCCGCCGCCGATCCTGAATACCAGCAGCCGGTTGGCGTTGCCCTTGGCATAAGCGGCCGCATAGGGCGGTACGAAGCCCCAGCCGCCCCCGCCCCAGCCGGCCTGGATGGCGACATACTGCACGCCGCCCACCCGATAAGTCATCGGCGCGGCCAGCATCGAGGTTCCCGTGTCGATCGTCTTGAGGATCTTACCGCTGTCGGCGTCGCGCACCACCAGCTTGCCCGACAAGGTGCCATGGATCACCAGGCCGGACGCGGTCGCCAGCACCCCGCTGCGGTCCTGCCACCCGTCATACGGCGCCGCCCACTTGGTCTTGCCAGTCAGCGGGTCGATCGCGCGCAGCTCGCTCGAATAAGGCTTGTCGGTCACCCATTGCCATTGCGGCAGCGCCCTGACGGCTTGCTGCAAGGGCGGCGGCAAAGTCGGCAGCGCGGCCTGCAAGTCGGCAGTGAACAGCAGCGCGGCGGAGGCGTTCATGGTCCTGGGCTTGTGCACAGGATGTTCCGCATCCGGGGGAACGAACATCAGGTTGCCCATGTCGACCACGCTGGCGAAATAGGTACCGCGCTGCGGATCGAACGCAGCCGGGTACCAATTGCGCGCACCCGAGCTGGCGGGGAACACCAGCTTGGGCCCCTTGGCGTAGTCCGAAAATTCGGGCGTCAGCTTGGGCTTGCCGGTGGCGAGGTCCCAACCGCTCGCCCAGCTGGTGCGGACCAAGGCATTGGCCGCCAGCGGCTTGCCGGTCTCCCGGTCGATGACGAAGAAGAACCCGTTCTTCGGCGTGTGCAGGATCACTGGGCGCTGCGCCCCGCCGACCTTGAGCTGGGTCAGCACCATGGGCTGCGTGGCGGTCAGGTCCCAGCTGTCGGTCGGGGTTTCCTGAAAATGCCATTTCATTGCCCCCGACTTGGCATCGACCGCCACGACCGAATCGAGATAGAGGTTGTCCCCGCCGCTCGGGCTGCGGGTGTGCAGCGGGTAAGGCCCGCCGTTACCCGTTCCGATCAGTACCTGGTCGAACTGAGGGTCGTAGACGATCGCGTCCCACACCGTTCCGCCACCGCCGATGTCCCACCGGCTGGCCGGGTCCCAGGTCTTCAGCGCGGCCTCCAGGGCGGGCGATTCCTGCGGCCCGGTCTTGGGATCGTGCGGGATGGTCCAGAACCGCCACGCCTGGCCGCCGTCGGTCACACGATAAGCGGTGACATAGCCGCGGGTGTCCATCTCCGCCCCGGCATTGCCGATAATCACCAAGCCGCCGGCGATCTCGGGCGCGCCGGTACTGGTGTAGCCGCGCTTGCGGTCGACGATGGTGTCGGCCTTCCACAGCACCGCGCCGCTCTTGGCGTCGAGCGCATAGAGGAAGCCGTCGAGCGAGCCGACGAACACTTTGCCGCCCGAAACCTGCACCCCGCGATTGGCCTGGTCGCAGCAGGTGAAGCGATTGACCTGCATGTCGACACTGGGCTCGAACTTCCATAGTTCGCGGCCTGTGGCGGCATCGAGCGCATAGACCCGGCCGAGATTGCCGCTGGTGTACATCACCCCGTCGATCACCACCGGGGTCGCCTCCTGAACCCGCGCGGTGCCCAGATCGTATGACCACGCGAAGCCGAGCTGGCCGGCGTTTTCCTTGGTCATGTCGGTCAGACGGCTGAAATGACTGCCGGCATAATCGCCGCCGGGATTGTCCCAGTTGTCGCCCGCGCCATACGCGGTTTGTGCGGCCGTGGGGGCGACAGCGTCGGTCTTGACGACCTTGCAGCCGGTGAGAGCCAGCAGCGCCACTGCCAGCAAATGCGCCCTCATACCGGCCACGCGGCGCGGTTCTGCTCGAACACGCTGCGCAAGCTGCGCGGTGGATTGCCGGTGACCTGCTCGACGTGGTCGGTAACCCGGTCGAAGAAGCCTTCGCGAATCGATTGGCCGAACGTGACCATGTCCTCGCTCGACCAGGGGATCGGCCCATCGGGCACCACGTCGCTGGCGTGACGCGCAACACCCAGCGAATCGAAATAGGCGTACATTTCCGCGTCGGTCACGTCCCGGACCTCGATCGGCTTGCCGGCCATCGCGCTGACCATCGCCAGGGCTTCGGGGATGGTGAGCGCCTCGGGCCCGGTCAGGGTGTAGGCTTGGTTGCGATGCCCTTCCTGCGTCAGGACCCCGACCGCGGTTGCGACGCAATCGTCGCGGCTGACGAAACCTACGCGCCCCTGGCCGCAGTTGTCGGGCTTGACCCCCATCTGCAGCGCCGGAATTGCCATCGCCAGCGCGATTGCCTCGGCATACTGGCTGTCGCGCAGGAAGGTGTAGGCCACGCCCGATCGTTCGATGATCTGTTCGGTCGCGCGGTGGTCATCCTTGACGATCGCGGGATTATCCGGCCGGTCGGCCGCGATGACCGAGGTATAGACGATGTGATCCACACCCTGGCCGGTTGCGGCGAGGATGGCGTTTTCGTGCTGGCCGACGCGGGTGCCGACGCGAGCGGTCGAAATCAGCAGCATGCGCTCGCCGCCCTGCATCGCGCTCGGCAAGGTGGCAGGATCGTCGAAGTCGGCCCGCCGCACATCGCAGCCACGCTCGGCGAACGCGGCGAGCTTGTCCGGCGTTCGCGACAGCAGGATCAGGTCTTCGGGCGCGCAAGACTTGAGCAGGCCCTCCGCCGCGGCCCCGCCGAACGCACCCGACGCGCCGGTGACGATAATCTTGCCCATGGCCCTCTCCTGCGAGCACTCGCCCGTCGCGCGATAATAACGATCGTTATAGTTTGGGCAACCGTCGGCCCGGTGCCAAGGCCCACGCGAGAACGGCGCCCCGGTCGCCGCTGTCCGCGATCAGGTTCCGAAGCCCGCCGCGCGGCGGGCGCGACAGCACGTATCCATGCTCACGGCCCACGTCCGCGATCAAATGGGCGTCGGCGGGGCGTGTGATCCCGACAACCAGTGCCGGCCGGCGGGCGAACAACGCTTGGGCAAAACGAATTCGGTCGCCTTCGATCGCCAGGCACCCCGCCGCTTGGCGGGCTAGGCGGCGACCCGCCTCGAGTTCCGGATCGTGGACCAACACGGTGCCGATTTTTGATTGCAAATCCGGCAGGCTCGATAGGGCCGGGAAGGCCAGCGCGCCCATCAGCGCTTGCCGGCGCGTCGTCGCAATCACGGCCTGGCCTCGTGCGGCCCGGCCGCGAGGTAGCCGGCAATGGCCTTCATGTCCGCATCGCCAACTTCCCCGCGCGGGATCGCCGGCATGTTGCCGATCCCGCGCCGCGCCGCCGAGATGATATAAGCTGCGCCCAGCCCCTTGCGTTGTTCGAGCAACGCGGGCTGGATGCGCCGGGCGAGCAAGCCCGTTCCCATGCCGTTTGCCCCGTGACACATTGCGCAATGCTCAAGATAGTGCGCTTCGCCGCCGGTGGCGCTCGGGCGGCTCGCGCGTGTCTCCGGCTTGGGCGCCGGCGGCGGGCCCTGGGCCAGGGCCGCCGCGCCCGCCAGCAACAGGGCCGCCGAGATCAACCGCTTCATGGCTTTCCTCCCACCCTGCGCCCTTGCCCCTTGGGCCAGATGCCGCTTTTCCCGGGGGCCAGGATGCCGTTGGGATCGAGCGCGTCCTTGACCCGTTCGTTGAGCTTGCGCAGCGCGCCGCCGTTCCAGTCGTAGCTGTCGGCCACCAGGTCCATATAATCGAGGTGCGTTCGGTATTCGCCGTAGCCCTGCTTTTTGGCGTCCGCGACGAGTGTGCGGAAGAATGGATCGATCCGGCCCATCATCGCCGGGTCGTCCTTGTTGAAGATCATGGCGTTGACGTTGACCAGGTGCCGCTCACCGAACGCGAAGCTGCCTTGGTAATCCATCCCGTATTCCTTGTAGCGCGCGTAGGTGCGCTGGAATTGTGCCAGCGCGGCGGTACCGTTCTGCGGAATGATCGGGCTGAATCCGATGTGCCCGCCGCGTCCGCCGTACCAGTTGGCGCTCTGCATTGGGAATGTGATCGGGGTACCGGTCCAGCCCGAATATTCCATCGGCTGGCCTTTGACCCACGTGGTCGGCTTGAGCGACAGCGGGCCGATCGCTTTCATCGCCTTCTCTAGAATGGCGTAGCCGGCCTTGTTGACCGCCTCGCGCCCGTACAGCCGCAGCGAAACGCCCCACCAGCCGAGCCCGAAGCGCTTCCTGATCGCGTCGATTACGCTGTCATCGAGCGCGCCCGGTTTGTCGGTCCATTCTCCGCGCCGTGTCGCCACGGCGGCGGCGCGCATCCAGTTGCCGATGCTCGGGCTTTGCTGGAGCACGCGCTCACGCCGCAGCGGCCCGATCACATCGACCAGGGGTTTCAAATCCTCAGGTCG